>NZ_DDHH01000115.1:0-42388 GCF_002338015.1 Rhizobium sp. UBA1881 | reverse complement strand
CGACCCACGTAACGGTCGCCGATGGCTGACCTCTCATTACGTCAGCATTGCTTACTTATCTTGATCATCGGAGTCAAGTTTGACTCCAGCATGGGCGTGATTTTCCTCACGGCCTGCTTGCCTGCGGCACCGGCAGGTGAAACAAAAAGAGGCGGCGTTTCAAAAGCGCCGCCTCTTTCTATACAGTGAAGGTTCTGCCGCGAGATCTCGCGAAAGCCTTCTGGTCAATTTCTAGATCATGCAGCGTCGAGTGGGATATTGCTAAAGTACTGTGCGAAATCCGGCGCTGCTGTAAGCGCCTTGCCATTGGCATCCTTCAGTATTTTCGACTTGAAGAGATAGTCGCCGATCGCCGTCATCTTGGCCGGATCGATGCGGCCGGTGATGCCATCCGGTGTGCGGAAGTAGTGTCCGTCGATCAGCGCCTTCAACGAGGCCTTGACCAACGCGGGATTGGTCAGTGCGTCGCTATTGGCCGCGATCATGAGCTCGACCGCGTCGTCGGGATGATCCACCGCGAACTCGAAGCCCTTGCGCGTCGCCCCCAGGAAGACGCGGGCGAGGTCCGGCTTCTCGTCCAGAAATGCCTGGCTGGAGGCAAGTAGCGTCGTGTGCTCGTCCGGAACGCCATAATCGGAGTAGCGAAAGGCGCGTTGCTTCATCCCCTCGAGTTCCGCCTGCACGCCCTCCCAGGTGTAAACCTCAAGCGTGAAATCGACGCTGCCGTTGGCGAGCGCCTGATAGGCGGAGGTGCCGAGCGTCACGGTCTCGAATTCGCCCTTGCCGCCGTCATGGCGGATGAGCGAGCCGATCAGCGCGTTCTCCCAGGCGCTGCCGAAGCCGCCATAGGTCTTGCCGTCGAGATCTTTGGGGCTGCGAATGTCGTCGCGATCGGCATTGAAGACGAGACGTCCGGTCTCTGTCTGGACGACGGCGTAGGTCGCCACCAGATCGGCGTCTGCCGTGCGCTGGGCCATGAGGCCGATGGTGCCGACAATTCCGAAATCAGCGACATGGTTGGCGACGAGCGTACCTGCCGAAGTGTCCGTGTAGGGTAGGATCTCCACGTCGAGGCCCGCATCGCGGTAAAATCCCTTGTCGCGGGCCACGAAGAGGCCGATGTGGTTGGTATTCGGTGTCCAGTCCAGGGCGACCTTGACAGGGCGCTTCTCCTCGCTGCGGGCCGGCTTCGACAGAAGCGGCGATATTGGCAGCGTCAGAGCAAGCCCTGCGGCCGAAGCCAAGGCTGCGCGGCGGGTCAGCATCGCGTTTTTCATCGTGGTTCCTCCAAGTTGGTCCTTGTGGCGTCGTTCGGGGCATTGAAGAGCGTGTTGAGAATGTCGGCCTCGATCTCGGTCGCGCGCGCACGCGTCGCGCCGTCCAGTATGCGCGGGCGTGGGAGATCGACGGTGATCTCGCGGATAACGCAGGCCGGGCGGGGCGAAAAGATATAGATGCGGTCGGAGAGATAGACCGCTTCGCGCACATCATGGGTGACGAGCATCGCGGTCCAGTCATGCTGCGACCACATCTCTTCCAGCCAGCGCTGCATGCCCGCGCGTGTCAATGCGTCGAGCGCGCCGAATGGTTCGTCGAGCAACAGCATCGGCTTGTCCTGGACCACGGTGCGCAGCAGTGCCGCGCGCTGCCGCATGCCGCCGGACAACTCCGCCGGATAATGCTGCTCGAAGCCGTCGAGGCCGAACTCGGAAAACAGCGGCAGCACCCGCCGGCGCGCCTCGGCGCGGTGCATGCCTTTAACCTCGAGACCGAGCGTGGTGTTGTCGACTATGCGTCGCCACGGCATCAGAGCGTCGCGCTGTGGCATGAAGGCAAAGGGGCGGATTGTTCCGTTTAGCATATGGCCGTCGAAGCGCATGCTGCCGCCATCGGGTTTGCGAGCGCCGGTGAGCAGTTTGAACAGCGTGGATTTTCCAGAGCCCGAGGGCCCGAGAATGGAGACGAATTCGCCGGGTTTGACTGTCAGAGAGATGTCCGACAGCACTGGGGTTTCGTCGTAGCGGCAGGTGATGTGATCGAGTTCCAAGCGCAGCACGGTCATCGGCCGCTTCCCTTTCCGCGTCTCGCCCATGGCATGGCTAGGTGTTCGGCGATGACGGTGAGGGAAAACAGCGTGAGGGTCAGCGCGGCGCTGACGAACACTGCGGCCAGTACTAGGTCGGGTCGGAAATTGTTCTTGGCGTTCAGCATGTAGATGCCGAGCCCTTTGGCAGCACCCGCGTATTCCGCGAAGATCGCGCCGACGACGGCGTAGGTGATGGATATACGCAGCCCAGCGAAGAAAAAGGGCAGGGCGGACGGCAGGCGGGTAAGCAGGAACTGCTTCCAGCGCGGCGCGCCCATCGAGGCAACCAGTTGCTGCAGCTCGTCCTCGGTCGATTGATAGCCCTGGCAAAGCGCCACCAGAATCGGGAAGAAGGTAACGAGCGCGACCAGCAGGATCTTCGGCATCAGGCCGAAGCCGAACCACAGAACGATCAACGGCGCGATGGCGACCAGCGGCAGCGTCTGGCTGATGATGAAGAGCGGAAACAGTGCGCGACGCAGGGACTTGCAGAAGTCGATCAGCACCGACAGGGTGAAGGCGCCCGCAAGCGAGCAGCCGAAACCGGCAAGCGTGGCCCTCAATGTCGGGAGCGTATTGTCGAACAGGGCCTGCCGGGACTGGAAGGTCTGCGCAAGCACGCGGGACGGCGCGGGCAAGGTCGTGGGCGAGATGCCTGACAGGCGGACATAGGCCTCCCAAGCTGCCACCAAAAGGCAGACGGCCGCGATTGCCGGCAGGGCCCGGCTCAGAGCGGAGCGGATGTTGTGTTGCAGGCCGTGAAAGACCTGCCGTGAAGGCGGGCGTGATATCGACATGGAGCAACCGTTTGGGCGAGCCTGGGTCGGCGCTTAGCGCTTGGACGGGCTGTTTGCCGAGACGGTAAGGTCGATCGTCACATGGCCCGCCGGCGGGCCAAAGCGCACCAGCGCCTCATGCACGGTCGCGAAAACCGCGCCGGTGTCGCCGCGCAGCTTCGTGCAGAAGTTCTTCGATTTCTCGAAGACACCGGAATTCTTCAGGAAGTCGATGCAGCCGTAAATCTCGTCCATGTGGCCGTCGATCCCGAGCGTATAGAGCGAAAACTGCGCGGCCGTTTCCTGGCCGATAACAGGCGCGTCCTTGACCGCCTGGTGTGCGCGGGCCTTGCGCTCATCAAGCGGCGCCATGGGGCCGGTCAGTTCGGGCGTCTGGCAGATCGGATCGTCAGGCTCGCCGGGGCAGCCGCGCGAAATGGTCGCGTGCAGGACGCAATGCTTGCCGCTGCTGGCGGCTGCCGCAAACAGATCGCGCATGGCGGCGAAGACGACGTCGGGCGTGCCGATGATCAGCGTCGAAATGTCGTCCGTCTCGATCCGCAGTCTGTCACGATGGGGATCGAGCGCAGAAAGCGCATGGGTGATGACACCGACGAAATCGTCGGTCATGGGATATAGTGAAATCTGCGCGCCGGAAAACATCGCTCTACCTCGCTCCGCTGGCATTATCCAGATCAGCTTGAGGGTCCACGATCATGCGACCGTATCTCAGCCCCGGCATTACGGAGCACCCCTGTGATGCCGGGGTGATACGCCAAAGCCTGACCGAGCGCAAGGGCTATGTATTGGGCCGTTGAGCCATGCCCCCCCGCCGATCGTCATGCGGCAGGCTCAAGTGCCCGATACTCGAAAAGCGTTTTATTGGCAGAGGCTTAGGAAAACGTCGCGAGAAGGGCGGAACGTCGATGAAGTAAAACCGACGCGAAATATGGCGAAAAAAGGACAGAATTTCTAAGCCGGTCCGCAACCGGGGGCGGTGGTTCCTCGCGATCAGGACGCCTTGCGATTAGTTTCACCGCACAGCAAAACACCGGAGCGATAGATGAAACGCCTTCTCATTCTCGGCACAGCGCTTGCCGCCCTCTTTTCCGTTCAGGTCCGTGCCGAAGAGCCTACGAAGCTTCTGAACGCATCCTATGACGTCTCGCGCGAGCTTTTCGCCTCCGAGAACGAAGCCTTCATCAAGCAGCATCCCGGTGTGACCATCGATCAATCGCATGCCGGCACTTCCAAGCAGGCGCGCTCGATCATTGAAGGGCTGGAAGCCGACGTCGTCACCTTCAACCAGTCGACGGACATCGATTTCCTGGCAAAGAACGGTTTCGTCTCCAAGGATTGGACCAAGGCTTTCCCGAACAACGCTTCGCCATTCTACTCCTTTCCATCCTTTCTGGTGCGCGCCGGCAACCCGAAGAACATCAAGGACTGGGACGATCTAGCGCGTGACGACGTGCATGCGGTCTTCCCGAACCCCAAGACATCGGGCAATGCGCGCTACACCTATCTCGCCGCCTATGCCTGGGCCAAGGAAGCCTACAAGGGCGACGAAGGTAAGATCGAAGCCTACATCACCAAGATCTTCGACAACGTGCCGGTCTTCGACACCGGCGGCCGCGCCTCCACGACGACCTTCGTCGAGCGCGAGACCGGCGATGTCTTGATCACCTTCGAAGCGGAGACGCGCGGCATCGAGAAGCAGTACGGTTCCGACAAGGTTCAGGGCGTGATCCCGTCCGTCAGCCTGCTTGCCGAGTTTCCTGTCGCTGTGGTCGACAAGGTCGCCGCCAAGCATGGCACCGAGACGCTTGCGAAGTCCTATCTCGACTTCCTCTACACCGAGGAAGGCCAGCGGATTGCCGCGCAGTTCGGCCATCGCGTTCGCGATGAGAAGGTGATCGGCGAGTTCAAAGATCAGTTTCCAGCGATCCGTCTAGTAAATGTCGACGATACGTTCGGCGGCTGGGAAAAGATCCAGAAGGAACACTTCGCCTCCGGCGGAATTCTCGACAAGCTTTATGGCAGCCGGTAAGCACTAACTGGATATCACATCGCTTGGCCCGGCTGGCCTTTGCCTGCCGGGCCACTTTCGTCATCGTGCTTATAGAGCAGGACTTATGAAACAGGGAATGACCGCTTGAGACGCAATGTCCTGCCCGGATTACGCCTGTCGCTGGGTGTGACCCTTCTCTATGTCGGCCTTATCGTCGTCTTGCCTCTGGCTGCCCTGGTGTTCAAGGCCGCAAGCCTTGGGCCAGAGGACTACTGGCGCATCGTGTCATCCTCGCGCGCGCTGGCCAGCTACCGGGTGACGGTGTTTTCCGCGCTCGGCGCCACGATCTTCAACTTGTTTTTCGGCTTCGCGCTTGCCTGGGTGCTGACGCGCTATCGCTTTCCCGGCTGGCGGCTTGTCGATGCGATGGTCGATCTGCCATTCGCACTGCCGACCGCAGTGGCCGGTATCGCGTTGACAACGCTGTTTGCGGCGAACGGCTGGTTCGGATCCGTGCTTGAAGGCATCGGCATCAAGGTTGCCTATACGCCGATCGGCATCATGGTCGCCATGTGCTTTACCAGCCTTCCTTTCATCGTCCGTACCGTGCAGCCGGTTCTGGAAGATCTCGACCCCGCTTACGAAGAGGCTGCGCAGTCGCTGGGTGGTTCGGACTGGACGATCTTCCGCAAGGTCATGCTGCCGCTGTTGACGCCGGCGCTGCTCGCCGGAGTGTCCTTGTCCTTCGCCCGCTCGCTCGGCGAATTTGGCGCCATCATCTTCATCGCCGGCAACCAGCCGATGTCCACGGAGATCACCGCACTTCTCGTCTTCATCCGGCTCGAGGAGTACGACTATCAGGCGGCCGCGGCGATCGCCTCCGTCCTGTTGCTGACGGCCTTCGTCATGCTGGCGCTGACCAACTGGATGCAGGCGCGGGCGCTGCGATATACGGTGAGGAACTGATCATGAGCATTCCCACCCGCCGCAAACCGCCGCGCGTCGGCGATCAGCCGATCGTCAGGCGCACCTTGATCAGCCTTGTGCTGATCATCGGCGCGTTCCTCATCCTGGCGCCGCTCGTCATCATCGGCGTCGAAGCCTTCGCCAAGGGCTGGCAGGTCTACAGCGCCACAATCAGTCATCCCGATACGCTGCATGCGATCATGCTGACGGTGCTGACCGCGCTGATCGCGGTGCCCATCAACACGGCGTTCGGCGTCGCGGCCGCATGGTCGATCACCAAATTCGATTTCTGGGGCAAGCGCTTCCTGCTCGTGCTGATCGAGGTGCCGTTCTCCGTATCGCCCATCGTCGCCGGCGTTGCCTATCTCTTCGTCTACGGGCTGCAGGGCATCTTCGGGCCGACGCTTGAGGCCTATGACATCAAGATCCTGTTCGCGATCCCAGGCATCGTGCTCGCCTCGATGTTCGTGACCGCGCCATTCGTCGCGCGCGAACTCATACCGCTGATGCAGGCGCAAGGGCGCGATCTCGAAGAAGCGGCGACGTCACTCGGTGCGTCCGGTTGGCGCACGTTCTTCTCGGTCACGCTGCCGAATATCAAATGGGCGATGCTCTACGGTGTGGTGCTTTGCAATGCGCGCGTGATGGGCGAGTTCGGCGCCGTCTCGGTGGTCTCGGGCAATATCCGCGGCCAGACGAATACGCTGCCGCTGCACATTGAGCTGCTTTATCACGATTATCAGGCAACCGGCGCCTTCGCCGCCGCCTCGATCCTGGCGGTTATCGCCATCTTCACCATCATCGCCAAGGTGGCGCTCGAGCGCCAGGGAGCCGGCCGCCGCTCCAGCAGCGCCAAGCCCGCCGCGCGTCCTGTCCTCGTTGCCCAGCCAGCAGAGAAAAACTCATGAAGATCCGCCTCGACCACGTCGTCAAAACCTTCGACACGTTCCGCGCCGTGCGCGACGTCTCGCTGGATATTCGCAGCGGCGAACTTCTCGCGTTGCTGGGGCCATCGGGTTCCGGCAAGACCACGATCCTGCGCATGGTCGCCGGCCTCGAATATTCGGATGGCGGCCAGATATTCTTCGGCGATCAGGATGCGACCGACATTCCGGTGCGCGATCGCGGCGTCGGCTTCGTCTTCCAGCACTATGCGCTTTTCCCGCACATGACGGTCGCCGAAAACATTGCCTTCGGCATGAAGGTGTCGAAGGTCAAGCGCGACAAGGCCGCGATCGTAGCGCGCGTCACCGAACTGCTCCGCCTCGTGCGGCTTGAGGGGCTGGGCGACCGGTTCCCGGCGCAGATATCGGGCGGTCAACGCCAGCGCGTGGCGCTGGCCCGTGCGCTCTCGGTCGATCCGAAAGTGCTGCTTCTGGACGAGCCGTTCGGTGCGCTTGACGCCAATGTGCGTCACGACCTGCGCCGCTGGCTGCGCGAGATCCACCACGAGCTCGGCATCACCACCATCTTCGTGACCCACGACCAGGAAGAGGCGCTCGATCTTGCAGACCGCGTCGTCATCCTGAAGGACGGCAAGATCGTTCAGGAGGGCACGCCCGAGCAGGTCTGCCGTGATCCGCAATCGGCCTTCGTGATGAAGTTTCTGGGTGATGCCAACGTGTTGCCGGCCGAAATCCGCTCCGGCGTCGCCTATACCGGTGGCGCTTCGGTCGCGGCACCCGGTATTGCCGATGGCACCGGCGAGATCTATGCGCGCCCGGCCGATCTCGATTGGTCAGGGGACGGTCCCGGCATCGGCGCCAGCGTCGACCGTGTGCTCGACCGGCCGGATGGTCGCCGCATTCTGGCGAGCACTGAAAGTGGCGCTCAGCTCGAATTCAATGTCGAGCCCGAGCGTGCCGTCAAGGCGGGTGACCGCGGTTTCGTCACCGTCCGTCGCGCCAAGGTCTTTGGCGCAGCGAAGGCTGCAGTCTAGACAGAGCTAACCGATCAGATCGCGCCGTCGACGATGACCAGTGGCGTTCCCTGCGAGCAGTGTTCGATCCGAGCGTCGATCTTGTAGATATCGCGCAGCATGGTCTTGGTGATCACGTCGCTGGTCTTGCCGCTCGCCGCCATCTTGCCGTTGCTGATGACGACGGTGTTCTCGCAATAGCGCAGCGCGTGATTTAGATCGTGAAGCGCGATGAGGATGATCATGCCATCGCGCTTGGCGGTGGCGGAGATGAAGTCCAGAACCTCTACCTGCCGGTGGAGATCGAGCGCCGAGGTCGGCTCGTCCATGAGCAGGACTTCCGGATTGCGAATGAGCGCCTGGGCAAGCGAGACCAGCTGGCGCTGGCCGCCGGAAAGTTCGCCAAGCCCACGAAACGCGAGTTCGTCGATGCGCAGCGCCTTCAATAGCCGGTCGATTGCCGCCAGCTCCTCGTCGGCAACCCTCCAACCGCTGCCCTGCTTTGCCGACAGCAAGACCGACTCGTAGACTGTCAGAACCGCATTGGCGCCGGTGTCCTGCGGCATGTAACAGATCGTTCGCGGACCGGCCTCGGTATCGGAAAGCTCGACCAGCCCCGGCCCCTTGATCAGCGAGGCGATGCGCTTGAAGAGCGTGGACTTGCCGGCCGCGTTGGGCCCGATGATCGCGGTCACGCTGCCGCCGCGAAGATCGTCGATCCCGACATCCTGGAGAACCTTGACCCGACCATAGGTCGCGCCGACACCTTTTAGCGCGAGCGCTACCATGCGCGTCTCCTGTTGCTAAAAATGAGGACGAAGAAGAACGGCACGCCCACCAGCGCCGTGATCACGCCGATCGGCAGGATGGCGCCTGGAATGAGCATTTTGCTCACTACCGATGTTACGGACAGAAGAAGCGCGCCGCAGATAACGGCCCCCGGCAAGAAGAAGCGCTGATCCTCGCCGACGACCATGCGCGCGATATGCGGACCGACCAGCCCAACGAAGCCGATCGTGCCGACAAAAGAAACGGGGATGGCGGCGAGCAGGCTGACAATCATCATTGTCTGCAGCCGCAGGCGCCGCACATTGACGCCCATGCTGGCCGCCTTGTCGTCGCCGAGCCGTAGTGCGGTCAGTGCCCAGGCATCCTTCATGAACAAGGGGACGGTCACTACGAGGATGCTCGCCGTGAACCAGACCTTCGGCCATGTCGCCTTGGTCAGACTGCCCATGGTCCAGAACACCACCGCTGCGAGCGCCTGCTCGGAGGCCAGATACTCGAGCAGCGACAAGGCTGCGTTGAAGGTGAAGACCAGCGCGATGCCGAGCAGCACGATGGTCTCGACGCTCACACCTCGCATTGTCGAGGCGAAATGAATGAAGAGCGCCGCGGCCATCGCCATCAGGAAGGCGTTGAGCGGCACCATGTACTGGATGGCGCCGGGAAACAGCGAGACGCCGCCGACCAGCGCGAGCGCCGCGCCGAAACTCGCTGCGGCCGAGATTCCCAACGTGAACGGGCTTGCGAGCGGGTTTGAGAGGATGGTCTGCATCTGCGCGCCGGCAACCGACAGCGATGCGCCGACCGTGACCGCCATCAGGGCGATCGGCATGCGGATATCCCAGATGATCACCCGAAGTTGCGCGGCCACCGCACTCGGATTAGCAAGTGCTGCAAGCACGTCCGATAGCGAATAGTTGGCCGGACCGAGCGCCATATCGAGCGCGATGCTGACACATAGCGCGATAGTGAGCGCAAGCAGGATCAGGATGCGGCGCAAAGCAAGGGCGCGATATTGCACGCGCCCCGTTGCCGATGTCTCGATGGCACTCACAGCCATTCTCACATCTCCTTCAGAGAGACGAAGTAACCCTGCTTGTAATCCAGCGGCAGGAAGCGGGCGTGAAGTTCCTTGAAAGTCGCTTCAGGATCGAGGTCTGTGAAGAGATCGGGATGCAGCCACTTCGCCATCTCCTGTATCGCGACGAACTGGTAGGGGTTGTTGTAGAACTGATGCCAGATGGCATGCACATTGCCGTCGGCAACGGCCTTGACGCCGGTGAAGGCCGGACGCTTTGTCAGAGCCTCAAGCTTGCGGCGGGCTTCCTTGAGATCCGCGCCGTAACCGACACCAACCCAGGCGCCGCCCGGGACGTATTTATCCCAATTGCCGCCGGTCACGATGATCTGATCCGGGTTGGAGGCGATGACCTGCTCGGGATTGACCGTTCCGAATGTGCCGGGGATGATATCCTTCGCCATGTTGATGCCGCCGGCGATTTCGACCATCTTGCCGAAGTTCTCGTTGCCGAAAGACATGCAGCAATCATCAGAATAGCCGCCGGCACGTTCCACGAAGACCACAGGCTTCTTCGGATTGTTCTTCTCGATCACATCTGTCACGCGCTTGATGCTGTCGGCGCGGAACTTGATGAAATCTTCGGCGACCGCCTCCTTGCCCATCAACTGGCCCATGACGCGCATGCTTGGCTCGGTGTTTTCCATCGGCTTCTCGCGGAAATCCACGTAGACGAGGGGAATGCCGACCTTGCCGAGCTTTTCGATATAGCCTGCTTCTTCCGTCGCAGTCTTGGCGTCGATGTTCATCAAGATGACGTCGGGCTTCAGCGCCACGGCCTGCTCGATATCGAAAGTGCCATCCTTCATGCCACCGAATGTCGGCAGCTTGGCGATTTCGGGATACTTGGCTAGATAGGCGTCATAGGATTCTGGATCCGCCTTCGGTAGATCGTCGCGCCAACCGACGACGTGTTCGAAAGGGTTCTCCTTGTCGAGCGCGGCGAGGAAGTAGATCTGCCGGCCTTCGCCGAGAATCATGTGCTTTACGGGCGTGTTCACCTCGACGCTTCGCCCTGTCACATCCTTGATGGTGACGGTATCGGCCAGGGCCGGCAAGGCGGTCGACATGAAGAGGGCTGCTGCTAGTGCGTGGATTTTGCCAGCGAGGCGCATTTTTGGGTCACTCCCTTGGAATTGACCCCGTTTATTATTTTATGAGTTTATTAGTCAAGTTACATCTCGCGGCTAGCCTGAAATTGAGCGTCCTCCGGTGTCAATCTCTGCAACCATCTTCGAAGGCGCTTGATCAGCAGGCCTCACGTTGCAGGTCCAGCTTCTGCTGATTGCCATTCTGGTTCGCCATTTCACGTGCCGCGAGTGTCGATCCGACGGCGATCAGCACCGGCTGATCGTAACCGATGATGGCAATGCCCTCGCGGAGTTCCTCAAGCGGACCGCGCCAGTCACGCTGCGTGACCCGGCTGACATCGCTCATGACGATAACCGGCGTCGAAGGCGAAAGCCCTTCTGCGATAAGCCGCTCGGCAATCAACGTCGCCGTCCTGCCGCCCATGTAAAACACGGTGGTGGTACGCGGATCGGCGACGCTTGCCCAACTCACATCCTCCGGCAGGCCGCCATGGCGGGAGTGGCCGGTGATGAAGCGCACGGATTGGGCGTGATCGCGGTGGGTGAGCGAAATGCCGAGACGGGACGCCATCGCGCTTGCCGACGTGATGCCGGGGACGACATCGACGGGGATACCCTCTCGGTCCAGATGCGCGATCTCCTCGCCGGCGCGGCCGAAGATCATCGGATCGCCGGATTTCAGACGGACGACGCGCTTGCCCGCCTTGGCGAGCTTGACCATCATGTCGTTGATATCTTCCTGGCTGCAGCTTGTGCGGCCGCCGCGCTTGCCGACGAGCATGCGCTTTGCCTCCCGGCGGGCAAGCTCCAGCACCTCAGTGGAGACCAGATCATCGAACAGGATCACATCGGCTGCCTGCAAGGCCCGCACCGCCTTCAGTGTCAGCAGTTCTGCGTCTCCGGGACCGGCGCCGACAAGCGTAACCCGGCCTTGAAATGTGAGGGCGGGCGCTCCGCGAAGCCTCTCGGCTTCCTTAAGAAGCAGCCCGCCGACGACCTCCTCCGGCGTATCCGAACTCGAGAAGGCGCGATCGACGAATTTCTCCCAGAACGCGCGGCGCAAGGGCCCCGGCGCCAGCCGTTCGTTAATCTGATCTCGCAACGCCTGCGCCAATCCCGCCCAACCCTTCAGCGCCTGCGGTAGCAAGGTTTCGATCCGGCGACGGATCGCCTGGGCGAGGATCGGGGCTGCGCCATCCGTCGAAATGGCGACGACGACCGGCGAGCGGTTTACGATCGAGCCGAACTGAAACTGGCAGTAATCCGGCTTGTCGATGACGTTGACGGGGACCCCCGTCGCGCGCGCGGCGTCGAAGAAGCGCTGGGCTTCGTCGCCATCTTCGCAATCGCCGATCGCCAGAGCGGCGTGTTCGAGGTCCGCTTCCCGCCATTCGCGCTGGTGGTGGTAGACGCTTGCGGATGGATGCTCCGGCTTGTGTGCGGCGAGAGCGGCGCATGCGTCACTGAGGTCTGAGGCGAATATCTCGACACAAGCCCCGCAGGCTGCCAGCAACTCGGCCTTCCATGCTGCCGCATCCGTGCCGCCCGCCACCACGACGCGCCTGCCTTCCAGCGCCCAGAAGACCGGAAGTTTGGAGAGCGGCTCCATGCGGGCCGGGCTGTCATTCCGCCGCTGCTGCAAGACATCCATCGATGATCCCCCTGATTTCCGCGCGGCAGGAGCCGCAATTGGTTCCGGCCTTGGTTTGCGCGCCGACCGCCTCGACGCTATGGCAACCGCCGCCCACAGCGGCGATGATCTGGTTGACGCCGACGCCGAGGCAAGAGCAAACGGTGGCGCCGGGATCCGGCATGTCGGCGCCAGGGCGACCGGCGACCAGCGCGAAGCGCTTGCGCGGTTGGTCGTGCGACGCGACGAGTTGCGCGATTGCCCAGTTGCGCGCGACGGCAACCGGTTGCCGGGCGATGAAGAGGGCGGCGAGAAGCCGGTCGCCTTCAAAGAAGGCAAGTCTGACGTCCCCGGATTGCCGATCCACGTAGCCAAGCGGCTCTATCTCCTCGGCAATGGCAAATGTTCGGCGACACCAGAGCGACCAATCATCCACCTGTTGATCGACAGCCAATTCGAGCCGCCAGCCGCCGTCGGCCTTCGCCAGCGCCCAATATCGGGTATCAAGTCCCTCAGGCTTGGCTGCCGAAACGGCGAAGCCATAGGATACAACGGTGAAAGGCCCTGCCGTGACCGCAACGTTCTTCGAGGCCGGCTGGCCGGATACCGGATCGGTGATCGGCGCGACGACGGCATCGATCCGGGCTTTGGCAGCGAACTGATCGTTCCAGTGCATGGGCGCGAAGATGCTGCCGCGAGCCTGCCGCTCGGTGATCAGCGCTCGCACGATTGCCTTGCCGTGAGGGCTTTCGATCTCGACCAGCGTGGCATTGCCGACGCCGATCTCGATCGCGTCGCGCGGATGCAGTTCGGCGAAGGGCTCGGCGATGTGCGACGAAAGCCGGGCGCTTTTGCCCGTCCGCGTCATCGTGTGCCACTGGTCGCGAATGCGGCCGGTGTTGAGCGTGAAGGGAAATTCGGGATTGGTTCGATCGCAGATGGTGGGCTCGACGGGGATAAAACGCGCGCGTCCATCAGGATGGTAGAAGTGTCCATCGGCGAAGAAGCGCTTGCTGCTACCGATTATGGGGGCAATTCCCCGCTTGGCAGGCCATTGGAATGGCGACATCAGGCGGTAACTTTGCTCATCGATCCCCGCATAGGATCCGATGTCGAAATCCCGGCTGCCGTCATTTTCGAACGCGGAGAGGGCCGCGTGCTCGGCAAAGATGTCCGCCGGCGAGCCGTAGCCAAAGCCGTCAAAGCCCATGCGGCGTCCGACGTCGGTCAACTGCCACCAGTCGGCGCGGGCCTCGCCAGGCGTGTCGAGGAAATCGCGCTGGCGCGAGATGCGGCGTTCGGAGTTAGTGACCGTGCCGTTTTTCTCGCCCCAGCCGAGGGAGGGCAAGAGGACATGGGCATGGCGCGTGGTGTCGGTGTCGCGCAGGATATCGGAGACGACGACGAAGGGGCAGGCTTTGATCGCTCTTTCGACGGCATCGGCGTCGGGCATGGAGACCACTGGGTTGGTCGCCATGATCCAAAGCGCCTTGATGCGCCCGTCCGCGACAGCACTGAACATGTCGACCGCTTTCAGGCCGGGCTTTTGCGCGATGACAGATGACTGCCAGAAGCGCTGGACCCGATCGCGGTCATCGGCGTTTTCGATCGCCATATGGGCGGCAAGCATATTGGCGAGGCCGCCGACCTCGCGACCGCCCATGGCGTTCGGCTGACCGGTGAGAGAGAAGGGTCCCATGCCAGGCCGGCCAATGCGGCCGGTGGCAAGATGACAGTTTATGATTGCATTGACCTTGTCGGTGCCGGATGAGGATTGGTTGACACCCTGGCTGTAGCATGTGACGACTTTCTCGGTCGCCGTAAACAGGCGGTAGAATTCGCGCAGCTGCATGGCCGGCAGGCCGGTCTGCTCCAATACATCGCTGGACGAAAGCATCGAGGCCTTTGCGAAGGCTTCGTTGAAGCCGCTGGTATGCTCCGCCACATAGTTTTCATCGATTGCGCCGGCCGAAATGACGTGCGCGAAAAGGCCCGTGAACAGCGCAACGTCGCTATCGGGACGAATGGCCAGATGCAGGTCGGCGATGTCAGATGTCATTGTTCGGCGCGGGTCGATGACCACGACCTTCATGCCCGGGCGCACTGCCTTGGCTGCCGCAATACGTTGATAGATGACAGGATGACACCAGGCAAGATTGGAGCCGGTGAGGATGACGAGGTCGGCCAGTTCGAGATCTTCGTAGACGCCGGGAACCGTATCGGCGCCGAAAGCGCGTCGATGGCCGGCTACGGAGGACGACATGCAAAGGCGGGAGTTGGTGTCGATATTGCCGGAGCCGATGAAGCCCTTCATCAGCTTGTTGGCGACGTAATAGTCTTCTGTGAGCAGCTGGCCGGAAACGTAAAGTGCCACGGAATCCGGCCCGTGTTCGGCAATCGTTTTTGAGAAGCGGTCGGCGACGAGATCAAGGGCGGTGTCCCAATCCGTTCGTTGGTCGGCGATTTCGGGATAGAGCAGGCGTCCGTCTAGATCGATGGTTTCGGCGAGCGCGGACCCCTTGGAGCACAGGCGTCCGAAGTTCGCCGGATGGTCGGGATCGCCTTTGACGGAGACTGCGCCATCATCGCCGACCGTTGCGATGACACCGCAGCCGACGCCGCAATAGGGACAGGTGGTTTTGGTTTCACTGGGCATGGGGGTGCCCTCTCCGGGTGTCGAGGGGGGTGCCATTTCCACCATGAGCCAATCACTCCGCCGCCATCATCAAGCTCTCGAACGCGATAGACAGCGTCCCATTCTCGTTCCTCACGGGAATGGTCCGCACCTCACCCTCATCCGCCCCCAGAGCCTTGCCGGTTTCCAGCGAGATCACCCAATTGTGCAAGGGGCAGGTGACCGCCTTGGCATGCACGATCCCCTGCGACAGCGGCCCGCCCTTGTGCGGGCAGTGGTCTTCGATCGCGAAGACTTCGTTCTCCGCCGTGCGGAAAACGGCGATCTTGCCCTGAGGGGTTTTCACGCAGCGCGCGCCACGCAGCGGAATGTCGGAGATGTCGCCAATCGAGATCCAGTTCATATCCATCGCCTCACTCCGCTGCCTGGGGGAAGCCGATCGTCGCCATCGGCTTGAATTCGTGCTTGTCTTTGCCGGAGACGCGCTCCGACCAGGGATCGACCTGAGCGAATGTCTGCGAGAAGACGAAGCGGTCGTAATAGGCCTTGCGCTTGTCGGCATCGCCGATGATCTGGCGGCGGATTTCCTCCAGCCCGACGCGCTTTGCCCATTTGTAGATGCGCTCGAGATAGCGGGCCTGCTCGCGGTACATCTGCGTCAGCGCCACGATGTGCTCCAGCGCCTCGTCCTCGGTCTTCACCAGGCCGAGAACCTCGGTGCCCTTGATGTCGAGACCGGCAGCGCCCGCGAAGTGGATCTCGAAGCCACTATCCACGCAGATGACGCCGATATCTTTGCATGTCGCTTCCGCGCAGTTGCGCGGGCAGCCGGAAACGGCGAGCTTAAGCTTGGCCGGCGTCCAGGAGCCCCACATGAACTTCTCGATGCGGATGCCGAGGCCGGTGGAATCCTGCGTGCCGAAGCGGCACCAATCTGACCCGACACAGGTCTTCACCGTTCGCAGGCCCTTCGCATAGGCCTGTCCGGAAACGAATCCGGCCTTGCCGAGATCGGCCCAGACCGCCGGCAGGTCTTCCTTCTCGATCCCAAGCAGGTCGATGCGCTGGCCGCCGGTGACCTTCACCATTGGGATCTCGAACTTGTCGACGACATCGGCGATGGCGCGCAATTCGTTTGCGTTCGTCACGCCGCCCCACATGCGCGGGACCACCGAATATGTGCCGTCCTTTTGAATGTTGGCGTGGACGCGCTCGTTGATGTAGCGCGACTGGTAGTCATCGGCGTATTCGTCCGGCCAATCGCAGACGAGGTAGTAATTAAGCGCCGGGCGACACTTGGCGCAGCCGCAGGAGGTCTTCCATTCGAGCTCCTGCATGACGGCGGGGATCGTTTTCAAACCCTTGGCCTTGATCAGGCGGCGCACGTCGTCATGGCCGAGTTCGGTGCAGGTACACATCGGCGTCACGGCGGCCGGGTTGTAGCTGTCGCCGAGCGTCAGCGACATCAGCTGTTCGACCAGCCCGGTGCAGGAACCGCAGGAGGCGGACGCCTTGGTGTGGGCGCGGACGTCGTCGAGCGACGTCAGCCCCTTGGCCGATATGGTCGAGGTGATTTTCCCCTTGCATACGCCGTTGCAGCCGCAGATTTCCGCATCATCCGGCAAGGCTGCAACGGCCGCCATAGGGTCCAGCGGCGATCCTCCCTGGTAAGCCTGTCCGAAGATCAGCGTGTCGCGCATCTCGGTGATGTCGGTCTGCTTCTTCTTCAGATCGTTGAACCATGCGCCATCGGCCGTCTCGCCGTAAAGAACAGTGCCGATGATACGGTTGTCCTTCAGCACCAGGCGCTTGTAGACGCCGGCGGTGGCATCGCGCAGCACGATCTCCTCGCGGTCGTCGCCGTCGGCGAAGTCGCCAAGCGAATAGAGATCGATGCCGGTGACTTTCAGTTTTGTGGGCGTGTCCGAGTGGACGAAGGCCGGCGAGGTATCGCCCGCGAGGTGCGAGGCGGCGATGCGGGCCATCTCATAGAGCGGCGCGACGAGGCCATAAACCATGCCGCCGACCTCGGCGCATTCGCCGAGCGAGAGAATATCGCCATCCGACGTGCGCATGCCGTCATCGACGACGATGCCGCGATTGACCGCAAGGCCGGCCTCTTTCGCCAAGCCAACATTCGGGCGGATGCCGACGGCCATGACGATAAGGCTTGCCGGAATGATGCGACCATCGTCGAGCTCTATCCCCTCGACCTTGCCGTTGCCGATAATCGCCTTGGTGTTGGCCTTCGTGATGACCTTGATGCCGCGTTCCTCGACGGCCTTCTGCAGTAGATAGCCGGCGGCGGGGTCGAGCTGGCGCTCCATCAGCGTTGGCATCACATGCAGCACGGTCACATCCATACCGCGCTGCGCGAGACCAGCAGCCGCCTCCAGACCAAGCAGGCCGCCGCCGATAACGATCGCTTTCTCGCGTGATTGCGCCGCCAGAAGCATGGCCTGCACGTCGTCGAGATCGCGATAGGTGATGACCCCTGGCAGGTCCTTGCCGGGGACGGGGATGATGAAGGGTACGGAGCCGGTGGCGATCACCAGCTTGTCATAACTCTCCGTCACGCCGTGGTCCGAGGTCACCGTCTTTGCATCGCGATCGATGGCGACGATCTTGTGGCCCTTGTAGAGCGTTATGCCGTGATCGATGTACCAGCCGTCGCCATGGATGACGATCTGCTCGTAGCTCTTTTCACCAGATAGAACCGGCGACAGCATAATGCGGTCATAATTGACGCGCGGCTCGGCGTTGAAGATCGTGACCTGATATTGGCCCGGCGCCTTTTCGAATAAGTGCTCGAGCATGCGCCCGGGCGCCATGCCGTTGCCGATGATCACGAGTTTTTCGATGCGCGTTTCTGACATGGGGTTACTCCGCGGCTTCGACAAAGCGGTGGCGTTCGTAGAGGAACTTCAGCACGGCTTCGCGGCATTTGAGGTAGGTTCGGTCGGAGGCAAGCTCGATGCGGTTGCGCGGGCGCGCGATCGGCACGTCGAGGACTTCGCCGATCTTGGCTGCCGGACCGTTGGTCATCATCACGATGCGGTCCGAAAGCAGAACGGCCTCGTCAACGTCGTGGGTGATCATCACCATCGTGTTGCCAAGGCGAGCATGGATCTCCATGACTGCATCCTGCAGATGGGCGCGCGTCAGCGCGTCGAGCGCGCCGAATGGCTCGTCGAGCAGCAGGATTTTAGGCTCCATGGAGAGCGCCCGGGCGATGCCGACACGCTGCTTCATGCCGCCGGATATCTCGGAGGGACGCTTGTCCTTGGCGTGGGCCATCTGCACGAGATCGAGGTTTGTCATCACCCAGTCGTGGCGCTCGGCCTTGCTCTTGGAGTTGCTGAATACCTTGGAGACGGCGAGATTGACGTTTTCGTAGACGGTGAGCCAGGGAAGCAGGCTGTGGTTTTGGAAGACGACGGCGCGCTCGGGGCCGGGAGCATTCACCTCGCGGTTTTCGAGCAGCACGGCACCTGAGGACACGGGCGTCAAGCCGGCGATGAGGTTAAGCAGGGTGGACTTGCCGCAGCCGGAATGGCCGATGATCGAGACGAACTCACGTTTGGAGATGGTCAGGTTGATGCCCTTGAGCACCTCGGCGCGCACGCCGGCCCGGTCGAAATGCTTGTCGATATGGTCGAGCTTGAGATAGGCGGTCATGGTCGTTCCCTTCAATTGGCCGAAGCGCCGCGGGTGATCAGCTTGCCGACTGCCGCCACCAGCTTGTCGAGCGCGAAGCCGACGACGCCGATGTAGGCAAGCGCGACGATGATGTCGGGCAGGCGGGACGAGTTCCACGCATCCCAGATGAAGAACCCGATGCCGACGCCGCCGGTGAGCATTTCGGCAGCGACGATCGCTAGCCAGGAGAGGCCGACACCGATGCGAAGGCCGGTGAAGATGTATGGGGCGGCCGAAGGCAGCATGATCTTGAAGAAGAACTCGATCTGGTTCAGCCGCAGCACCTGAGCGACGTTGCGGTAGTCCTGCGGGATGTTGCGCACACCGACGGCGGTGTTGATGATGACGGGCCAGATCGAGGTGATGAAGATCACGAAGATCGCCGAAGGGTTGGCGTTCTGGAAAGCGGCGAGAGAGAGCGGCAGCCAGGCAAGGGGTGGCACCGTGCGCAGCACCTGAAAGATCGGATCTAGGCCGCGCATCGCCCAGACCGACTGGCCGATGACGGCGCCGACAATCACGCCGACGACTGCGGCCAAGCCGAAGCCGTAAGCCACGCGCTGCAGCGAGATCAGCACGCGCCAGCCAAGCCCGATATCCTGCGAGCCATAGTTGAAGAAGGGGTAAGCGATCAGGTCGAAGCTCTCCTGCCACACCTGATGTGGGGAGGGCAGCGAGGCCGTTGGCGACGAACAGAGCACCTGCCACACGCCAAGCAGGATGGCGAGCACGACGAGCGGCGGCAGGACGTTACGGGCAAGCACGGCCGCGATTTTCGTGATGTTGATCTTTGCCGCCGGGCGCCTTGCGAGCGGCAGGATAGTTGCGGTGTTCGTTGCGGTTGCCGATGTCGCGATTGTTTGTTTCTTGGCCAAAGCGGGCATTCTACGCTCCTCTGCGGGATGGAAGAGCCGGCGCGGTCCACGCCGGCGGCACGGATCAGGACGCGACCTTGATCGTCAGGCTGTCGAGATAGGCGGAGGGGTTTTCGGGATCGAAGACCTTGCCGTCGAAGAAGGTTTCCTTGCCGCGCGAGGACGATGCCGGGATGTCGGCGGCGGCGACGCCGAGGTCCTTGGCAGCGGCGCGCCAGATGTCCTCGCGGTTTACCTCGTCAACCAGCTTCTTGATGTCGGTATCCGGCGCGAACTTGCCCCAGCGAATATTCTCGGCGAGGAACCAGGTGTCATGGCTCTTGAAGGGATAGGAAACGCCGCCGGCCCAGAACTTCATGTAGAGATCGGTGCCGGTGGCGACGCGGCCGTTGCCGTAGTTGATGTCGCCCTTGAGGCGGCCGAGCACGTCCTTCGGCGGCACGTTGAACCACTGGCGCTTGCCGAGCAGCGCCGACATCTCTTCCTTATTTTCCATGCTGTCGCACCATTGCTGGGCTTCCATCACGGCCATCAGCAGCGCCTTGGCGGCATTCGGGTTCTTCTCGACCCAATCCGACCGCATGCCGAGCGCCTTTTCCGGGTGCCCCTTCCAGAGTTCCCCGGTCGTTGCCGCCGTGAAGCCGATACCCTGGTTGACCAACTGTTCGTTCCAGGGCTCGCCGACACAGAAGACGTCCATGTTGCCGACCTTCATGTTCGCCACCATCTGCGGCGGCGGTACCACGATCGTGGATACATCCTTGTCCGGATCGATGCCGCCGGCGGCGAGCCAGTAACGGATCCACAGGTCGTGCGTGCCGCCGGGGAAGGTCATGGCCGCCTTAACCTCCTTGCCCTCGGCCTTCTTCTTGTCGAAAGCGGCCTTCAGCTTTGAGGCGTCCAGCTGCACGCCTGTATCGGCATATTCCTTGGCGACCGAGATGCCCTGGCTGTCGTAGTTGAGCCGCGCGAGAATGGTCATCGGCACCGGCAGATTGTTCTGCGTCACCTTGCCGGTGTGCATGAGATAGGGGAGCGGCGAGAGGATGTGCGCGCCGTCGATGCCGTTGGCGGCTCCGCCGAGAACAAGGTTGTCACGCGTGGCACCCCAGGACGCCTGCTTGGCGACCTCGACATCGGGCATGCCATGCTTGGCGAACAGGCCTTTCTCCTGCGCGACAACGAGCGGCGCGGCATCGGTGAGCGCGATGAAGCCGAGCTTGGCGCCCGTCACCTCGGGGCCTGCACCGGCGGCGAAGGCGCCTGACGGGAAGGCGCTACGCACCGCCGTGATCAGGGCTGCGGTTGCCGCGGTCTTCAATATGCCGCGACGTGTGATGCCGGTCGTGATTATCTTGCTCATTGCGCAGGTTCCCTCTGCTTGGTGCTGGCCGGAGTTTGGGGAATAAAAAAACGCCGCTCGGCAGATGCGTCATCGGGAGGGAAGATCCCGGACTACAAAGGCCTTGCGACGTCGATGTCTTTTGCGAGCGCTTATCGCGCGCTCATCTCGCCCCGATCGCCGTTGACCGGTGCGGTTTTAGCAAAGCAAACGGTGTGCCAGTTCTAAAGTGCGATTTTATGCAATTGAAAATAAAGCATAAAATCGGCAGATGCTTATCTGCTCAATTTTTCGTCTCGATTTTCTGATGGCAATGTTTTGTGCGAATGCCATCGTGACGGCATTCCGGTGTGCAAGCTATTTGTGCACAGCAACAAACAATCAGTGGTCGTCCGGGCCCTTCGGTGGCGATTGAACGCTACGGACCGCGAAGCCCGAAACGTAGTCGGCGAACCGCGACGGATCGAAGACGTGACCGTCCATAAACCGGTCTCCGTCTATGCCTCCCTCGATGCGGATGTCGGCATCGGCAGGGGCGCTATCCGGGCCGAGTGCCGCCCGGTAGAGATCGGGACGAAACGCGGAGGCCGCTGCCCTGGCATTGTTCAGCGACATCTCGGCCTGCCCCCAGCGCACCATCTGGCTGTAGATCCAGAGCGCCTGGCTGGGGCGGGGATAGTTGGCAAAGCGGCCGTGAAAAAGGAAGTAATCGTCGATCACGCGACGATTGCCCTTGGCGTCAAGGCTGAACTCGCCGGCCAGCACATGGCGGATTATCTCGACCGGGGCGGCTATGTAGCGCGGATCGGCGAGCGCCTGCGCCAGCGCATCGTGGTTTTCGACGCGGTCGCACCAGTGGGCGGCGGCATCAAGCGCAACGATTAGCCTGGAAACGGTGTCGCGATGGGCCTCCGCCCAGTCCGGACGCATGCCGATCACCTTTTCCGGCGCTGACGGCCAGATATCCTGCTTGGCGGCGACAATTCGCCCAACGCCGCGCTCGGAGGCGATCATGTTCCATGGCGCACCGACGCAGAAGCCATCGATGGCGCCGGCAGCAAGCGCGTCCGAAGTCAGCGGTGGCGGGACCACGACCAGCCGCACGTCATTGTCGGGATCGATGCCGCCGGCCGCGAGCCAATAGCGGAATTCGTAATTGTGCGAGGAAAAGGGATAGGTCATGCCCAGCGTCGGCATCGGCTCGCCGTCCGCATTCATCTCGCGCACGACCATTGCCAGCGCCTGCGCGCTTTCGAGCGCGGTCGGTGTTTCGGAAAGCCCCGCCGCCTGCTGCATCCGCTCGAAGAGCGCCGTCGACAAGGTTATCGCATTGCCTCCGCGCCCGAGCGAGAAGGGTGTGATCGTCGGCGACGGGTTGGAGCCGAGCGCCAGCGCCGAGGCGACCGGCATGGGCGACAGCATATGGGCGATATCGAATTGGCGAAACGCCAGGCGGTCGCGGACGTTGGCCCAGGAAACGTCCTTGACGAGGTCGAGCGTCAACCCCTCCTTGGCGGCAAAGCCAAATTCCGCGGCTGCGATCAGGACCGAGGCATCGACAAGTGGGATGAAGCCGGCGCGCAGCGTTCTCGAGCCTTCGGTCGCCGTGCTTGTCGGTGCGGCAAGGCTGCCGCTGCTGGCATTGTCGGTCATGATCTTGTCCATCCCGGTTTCCTCCGGACATCAAGCATATGATAGGCGCCAACACTCACATCAATAGCCCGGCGGCCGTGATGACGCTTTGGGCGATATCGGCAATCTTCTTCTTCTCGTTCATGGCGGTCTGGCGCAGAAGCACGAAGGCCTCGTCTTCCGACAGGCCGCGCATCTTCATCAGGATGCCCTTAGCGCGATCGATAACCTTGCGCTCCTCAAGCGCCGACTTCGCGTCCGCCAGCTCGCGCTGCAGGCGGTTGAAGGCGTTGAAACGGCTGACGGCCATCTCGAGGATCGGCTTCACCCGCTCCTTTTTCAGGCCGTCAACGATATAGGCGGACACACCGGCATCAACTGCGGCAATGATGGAATCCTCATCGGACTTGTCGACGAACATGGCGATTGGACGTGCCACGGCCCGGGAAATCTGAAAGATGCTCTCAAGCATGTCGCGATTAGGGTTTTCGATATCGATGACGATGACATCGGGATTAACCTCCTCGATGCGCCGCGCCAGACCATTCATGTCGTCGACGACCGTCACCCGCTGATATCCGGCCTCGCGCAGCCCCAGTTCGATGATGGAGGCCCGAATGCTGTTCTCATCGATAACCAGCACATTGAGGCTGGGCTTGGCAGGTTGAGGCGTTGCCACTGGCAGTCAGCATTCCGTTCACGAGGGTGTCAATCTTGCTGGTCTGGAATGCGTGAGATCGGCCGAAAAATCAAGCAAATATTGAATTGCGCAAAATATAGGCATTCAGTCTCGAGGCTGGGGCCATCAAGCACTGCCCCAGTGTTGCGCATTGCCGCAGTCGTCATGCGCCACAGCCAGGTCCCGTCCCGTGTCACGCCGGGGCGTTACCGTAAAAAGATGAAATCTTTAAAGCTTTCGTAAGCTAAAGGGACGACAAATTTGCATCGGCAGTCTGGGAGGAGCTATTCGCCATGAGGGTGGGAGTTTCGCTGCCATGATCCTTCGTCTAACGGCAAATGCTTATGTCACGCCTCGGCTGCGGTATCGCGGCTTTGTGCGCTTCGATGACAGACGGCGATGCCGGCGTCCCCTCAGGCCTCCCAATGAGTCTTCTCCAAAACACTAGAATTCGCACGAAAATTGTCGCCGTGATTGCCTTGATGGGTGTCACCGCCATCGCCGGACTTGCCTATGTCAGCATGCAGTTCAAAAATGCCGACAGCCGCTACGCGAGCTTCCTGTCGCACGAGAGCATGGCTGCGACCCTCAATGCCCGAGCTACTGGTGGACTGTTGCAGCTTGGCTTCCAGCTAGGGCTGATGATGATCAACGATCCCGCGTCGCCGGAATTCGCATCATCGATCAAGATCTATAATGACAATCTCGTCTTGATGAAGGAGCGCGTCGCAACGACCGGTCGTCTGGTGGAATCGCGCGCAGAGCCTGCCGCGAAGATGTTGACCGCGATCTCTGCATTCGATGAACTCGCACAGCAAGCCATCACTCTGGTCAAAGCGGGAAAACGCGACGAAGCCGTTGTGGTCATGCGCGAAGCCGGCACTCGGTTGACGGCTATTCTCCCATTGTTTGCCGGTGGCAATGACCAGCTGATCAAGATGATGGAAGAGGGCACGGCTGATCTCCAGGCGACGACAAACCACACGATCGTAACCGGTCTGTCGGCACTGGGTGTCGCGCTGGTCGCGATCGTCTTTCTCGGCCTCTTCGTTGCCGCGCGCGGCATAACAGTGCCGATCGATCACCTGCGGGAACGCATGAAGGCACTGGCAGCTGGTGACACGGCAAGCGAGACGCCCGGGCTGGATCGCAAGGACGAGGTTGGCCAGATGGCTGCTGCGGTTGCCGTATTCCGCGACAATGCACTGGAGCGCTCGCGCCTTGAACGCGAGGCAGATGAAGGACGTTCGCTTTCGGAACAGGAGCGTCGTGCACGTGAGGCCGCCAAGGAGCAGGATGCAGCCAACACCAGGCAGGCCGTCGAAGCACTTGCACTTGGTCTGAGCCGCCTTGCCAACGGTGACGTCTCGTACCGCATTTCCGAGCCGTTCGTGGATCACCTTGATGCGCTTCGCAACAGCTACAACGTGTCGCTCGACAAGTTGCAGGCAGCACTTCAGGAGGTGGGCAAGAACGCGGGCGTGATCAACTCCGGTGCCGCCGAAATTCGCTCCGCCGCCGACGATCTCGCTCGCCGCACCGAACAGCAGGCCGCGTCACTGGAAGAGACCGCTGCGGCACTGGAACAGATCACCACGACCGTGCGCGATTCCACCAAGCGGGCGGAAGAGGCAAGCGTGCTTGTCGAGCGCACACGCTCTGGCGCCGAGAAGTCGGGCGGCATCGTTCGCAATGCCGTTGCCGCCATGAACGAGATCGCCAAGTCGTCGAGCGAAATCAGCAACATTATCGGCGTAATCGATGATATCGCGTTCCAGACCAACCTGCTTGCGCTGAACGCAGGGGTTGAAGCGGCGCGCGCGGGCGAAGCCGGCAAGGGTTTCGCAGTCGTCGCCCAGGAGGTTCGTGAACTTGCGCAGCGATCTGCCAAGGCCGCCAAGGAGATCAAACTCCTGATCACGACCTCCGAGAACCAGGTCAACACCGGCGTCAATCTCGTTGGTGAAACCGGTACGGCGCTCGTGCAGATCGAAGCAGAGGTGACCGAGATCACCAGGCACGTCAGGGCCATCGTCGAAGCGGCGCGCGAGCAGTCAACAGGCATTCAGGAGATCAACACCGCGGTCAACACCATGGACCAGGGCACGCAGCAGAACGCAGCCATGGTTGAAGAGACGAATGCGGCCAGCCACAGCCTGGCGAAGGAGGCCAGTGCGCTGAACACATTGCTCGGTCAGTTCACACTTGATCAGCACAGCCGCCGACCCATACAGGCGTCGCTTGGTTCCGTGACCGAAGCTTCGCGGCCCGTGGCGTCGCCGGCGCGGGTTTTGACCCAGCGCTTGACGTCCAGCTTCAGGAGCGGGAACGCCTCTGTCGCCGCAGCGCAAAATGACTGGGAAGAATTCTGATCACGCTGTCGCCCTAATGCAGCAAGACGTCGCGAAAAACTTGGATCGGCCAGCGAAGTGGCCGATCCAACAATCGTGTGCTGGCCGGAAAAGGCGCTGAGTAACCACGCCGAAATGACGGTCTTGCGTGGTCGGCAATCAGGCGCGCTTCGGTTCAGCTTGCGGTGCTTGCTGCTGTGGTACCAGCAGGCATGCCGGCACGATCAGGATGGCAATAAGCATCATCACCATGAAAGTCGCGTGCAGCGCCTGTTGCAATGCCAGGCGGATCTCATCGCCGCCGCCAAGCACCGTGCCGGAACCGTTTAGCAAAGCCCGCAATTGCTCAGGCGTGATCGCCTGCCCATTGTTGGCGTGCGCCAGGCCATAGGTCAAAACCGCACCTAGGACCGCGGCGCCAAGCGTGCTGCCGAGATTGCGCGAAAACACGTTGGAAGCAGTAGCGCTACCGCGATCGGACGCGCCGACGCTCTCCTGCGTGAGGATGAGGGCGCCAATGTTCATCAAGCCCATTCCAAAGCCCATGATCAGGGAGCCGGCAGCAGCAAGCACCGGGGAACTCGACGGCGCCAATAGCACGAGCAAGCAGGTTCCGACTGGTATGAACAGGCTCCCGACGATCATGATCGGTCGCAGACCGAAGCGGGAGAACTGACGTGATGCGATCGTTGCGCCACAGGGCCAGCCAAGAAGCAACATGGTCAAGGCGAAGCCGGCGACAAGCGGCGAGCGGTCGAGCACCGTTTGCACGTACATCGGCAGAAAAGTTGTGAGACCCATGATCGACATGCTGGCGAAGAAAACTGCCAAGTTGGCGAAGGCGATCGGGCGTCTCAGCCATAAATCGGGGGCGACCATCGGCGCTTCTGCGCGGCGCTCCTGCCAGATGAAGGCTACCAGGGCGAACAGAAAGATGACGAAGGCTCCAATGGTATAGCTGGAGAGGCCGTTCTCCACCTCGGTGAGCGCGATCATCAGCGCGGAAATCGACACTGCGAAAAGCGCGGCACCGACAACGTCAATGGAGACGACACGCGGACGCTTTTCTTCATGCAGGAACAAAATGAAGCACAGCGCCGCCAGAAGACCCACGGGTATGTTGATCCAGAAGATCCAGGCCCATGGTAGGTTGTGAATGATGATACTTCCAAGAAGCGGCCCGACGACGGCAGACAGCGCCCAGACGCTTGCCAGATATCCCTGTACCTTGCCACGCTGATTGCCCGGGAAAAGATCGGCCACCACGGTCATTGCGACTGGTTGAAGGGCGCCGGCACCGATCCCCTGCAGCAGGCGAAACGCGATCATCGAAGGCATCGACCACGCGAAACCGGCGAGTATGGATGCCAGCATAAACAGCGCGATGCCGACCAGCAGCATCGGCTTGCGGCCGTAGATATCGGCGAGCTTGCCGAAGATCACGGTCGTCGCGGTCTGTGTCAGAAGGAAGGACGAAAAGACCCAGGAGTAGAGATTGATTTGGCCGAGCTGGGCTGCGATCTGCGGCATTGCCGTCGAGACGATCGTCGCTTCGATGGCGATCATCGCCATGCTTGCCATGATCGCGACAACGACCAGTCCGCGGTGCGAAGTTCTTTGTGTCATAGGAGGCTTTCGAGGCAAACGTCGGCGTAGGCGAAGAAGCGCGCGGCGCCGACGGTTATTGGGTAGTGCCCTTACTATTCCTCGCAGCCGCCGCGTCAAGGGGATTTGGCTGTGAACTTGTCGTGAGTGGTTAGATGAACGGGAGAGGGGAGCGCGTTGTCGTAGCGCTCCCCTCCATCGTCTTTCGCGTCCGGATGACTGACTAAGACCTGGAGCTTACCTCAAAGCCGCGTGTGCGGCGGCTTCGATCACGGCCGCGACCTTGTCTGGCTGAGAGGCGAAGACCGCGTGGCTTGCCTTGATCTCCGTCACCGTACTTCCCGCGCGCTTTGCCATGTCACGCTCGAGTTCGGGATTGATCGAGCGGTCGTCTGTCGCAACAACGGACCAGCTCTTCTTCGACTTCCAGGCCGGATCATCGCCGATCTTCGCGGCAAAGGCCTGCTTTGCTGCGAAGACCTGTGATTTTGCCAGGAACGCAGCTTCGCTTTTCGGCAAGTCGGCGGCGAAGTCGTTGGCGAAGGCAGTGGGGTCAAGGTAGAGATATTGCCCGTCCTTCGTCTCGCGGATGTTCATGCCGCCAGCCGGCTTGGAGCTTGCCAGCGACAGCAGGCTTTCGCCCTTGTCCGGCTGGAAGGCCGCCACATAGACGAGGCCCGCGACATGTGCGTTGCGACCGGCCTCGGTGATGACCATGCCGCCATAGCTGTGGCCGACGAGCAGCGTCGGGCCGTCCTGGAGGTCGAGCACGCGGTTGGTCGCGGCAACGTCATCGGCAAGCGAGGTGATCGGCTCCTGCACGATCGTGACGTTGAAGCCGCGATTCTCCAGGATATCGGTTGCCTTGCGCCATCCGGAACCATCGGCAAGCGCGCCGTGGACGATGACGATGTTCTTCACCTCGGCGGCCTCGGCCGCGTAGGCGACAACGCTGGTGGCGAATGCAAGGGCGAGGGTGGCGATAATACGGCGGTTCATGAGTTAGTCTCCTTTGGATCGATATTTAAGATCGGGTAGGGGTAGGTTCAGCCGAAGGTGAAGGCGTAGGCTTCGACGCCGGGATCGAGAAAGCGGATCTGGAAGTTGTGCGCCTCGACGTCGCCCGCCTGGCGGACGAGTTGATAGAGCCTGGTTGACGTCACCGTGCCGTTGCCATCGGCGTCGGTATCCGCCCCGTGGTCGACACCAGGCGCCTTTCCGTCGATCGTCACCTGGAAGCGCACAGGCTTTCCCGATGCATCCGGACCGAGGACAAGGTGGAGATCACGGGCACTGAACCGGTAGGCAATGCCGCCATCCGACTGCTCGAGCGTTGCCTGCTCGCGGCCGATCGTCCATGCGCCCGACAGCCCCCATTCGTTGAGGCTAAGATCGCCGACCGAGTAGGTTCTGTTGGCGTCTTCGTGCAGACCCTCCGGCGAGGCGAAGTTGGTGGCCTGCTCGTAGCCGATGTAGGTCTCGCCGGAACGAATATCCTTGAGATCAGGGCTTGCTTCCGCGCCCTTGGCATTCGGAGTTACCGTGCTCGCGGCCTCTTTCGCGCTGCCGGTTTCGTGGATCAAGTCCTGGATCGCTTGCTCAGTCTGGCGATAATTGCCTTCGCCGAAGTGGTGGTATCGGATCTGGCCCTTGGCATCGATCAGGTAGTGGGCGGGCCAATAGTTGTTCTCGAAGGCGCGCCAGATCTTGTAGTCGTTGTCGATCGCGACGGGGTAGGTGATCTTGGCGTCGGCGACGGCCTTGCGGACGTTGTCGATCTTCTTCTCGAAGGCGAACTCCGGGGCGTGCACGCCGATCACGACGAGGCCCTGATCCTTGTACTTCTCGGCCCAGGCGCGAACGAACGGCGTGGTGCGGATGCAGTTGATGCACGAGTAGGTCCAGAAATCGACAAGAACGACCTTGCCGCGGAGCTGTTCGGCGCTCAGCGGTGGCGAGTTCAGCCACTCCACGGCACCGTCAAGCGATGGCGCAATACCTTCGACCGGCAGGTTGGCCTGAAACGCCAGATTGCCGGCGGCGGCGGTCATTGCACCGTTGCTGGCGACCTCGGTGGGGGCGGGCAGATCGCGCTTTGCGTTGAAGCGGTCGAGGACTGCCTGTTCGAAGGAGGTGGTGCTGGCGTAGGAGAGCCGTGCAAGTAGTCCGGTATCGGCACCGAGCGCGATTGCGGCGACGCCAGCAAGAACGGCTGCGCCGAGAATTTGGCGAACGCGCTCGCTGACACCGAGCGACTGCTTCATGCCGGCAAACACCTTGCCTCCGATAAGCAATGCAACGGCAAGCGAGGTCGCGGCACCGGCTGCGTAAGCGATGAGCAGCAAGGTCGTTTCGAGATTTGCGCCCTGAAGTGCTGCACCCGTCAGAACGAGCCCGAGGATCGGACCTGCGCAAGGTGCCCACAAGAGACCGGTCGCGATACCAAGGATCAGCGAGCTCAATGCCGTCGGCGCTGCGCCCGGCTTGCCCGAGGCCTTCACCAGCCGGTTGCCGAAATCCACGACCGGCTGCGTGATCGTGCTTGCGACACGCGGCGAGAGCAGGCTAACGCCGAAGACGGCGAGCAGAGTGAGTGCCGTGAGCCGACCGTATTCATTGGCGTGGATCGCCCAGCTGCCACCCACAGCCGCAAGCGACGCCACAACCGCGAAGGTGGCGGCCATGCCGATCAGCATCGGCAATGTGCTGCGGACAAACGGCTGGCCGGCGCGAGCGAAGACGAAGGGGAGAATGGGCAGGATGCAGGGGCTGAGAATGGTCAGCGCCCCTCCGAGATAGGCAATGATAAGAAGCGTCATCGTCGTTTCCTTTGAAACCAGGTGCGATGCTGAACGGACACTGGTTCGATCAGCAGTGACAGCAATCTGTTGTGACGACGTATCCGGGATGTGTCTGGCCTCTAGGAGAAGTGTGTCTAACTGTAGCGATCGCGGGCCGAGCTACAGAGCGAAACAATCGGCGGCGGAAGGGCTTGGCGATTGTATCTTAATGTATCCAGACGGGCCGCCGCTACAGTCGCATTCAATAACGGTCCGCTGGCGACACATCGGGGATACACGGCGCCGGCTTTATCGTGAGCATAGTCAGCACGGACAGGAGAGAGATCCATGACCAATTTAATCAACCTCGATCGCCGCCGCTTCTTCGGCATCGCCGCAATGACCGTCGCCGCCGTCGAATTCGGCGCCACAACGCTGGCAAACGCGCAGACCGCGGCCACCTCGTCCGCAAAGAAGGTTGGTGGGCACCAGTCGTTCGAAGCGCTGAAGCAGATCAACGCAGGTGTGCTTGATATCGGCTACGCCGAGGCCGGCCCGGCAAACGGTCCGGCCGTTCTGCTCCTGCATGGCTGGCCTTACGATATCTACAGCTATGTCGACGTCGCGCCGATCCTCGCCAAGGCTGGATACCGCGTCATCGTCCTTTACCTTCGCGGCTACGGCACCACCACATTCCTCTCCAAGGATACGCCACGTAACGGCCAGCAGTCCGCGCTTGCAGCAGACATGATCGCGCTGATGGATGCGCTCAAGATCGAGAGCGCGATTGTGGCAGGCTACGATTGGGGGGCGCGTACCGCCGACATCATGGCAGTCCTCTGGCCGGAGCGTTGCAAGGCGCTGGTTTCGGTGAGCGGCTATCTGATCGGCAGTCAGGAGATCAACAAAAAGCCGCTCGCGCCCAAGGCCGAACTTGCCTGGTGGTATCAGTTTTATTTCGCCACCGAGCGTGGCCGCGCCGGCTATGCGGCCAATACCCGCGATTTCGCGCGGCTGATCTGGCAAACTGCGTCCCCCACCTGGAAGTTCGACGACGCGACCTTCGACCGTTCGGCTCCCGCATTCGACAATCCCGACCACGTCGACATTACCATCCATAACTATCGCTGGCGTCTCGGCATCGTCGAAGGCGAAGCGAAGTATGATGCCTATGAAAAGAAGCTGGCCATGGGGCCCGTCATCACCGTGCCTGCTATCACCATGGAAGGTGACGCCAATGGCGCGCCTCATCCCGACCCGTCCGCCTATAAGGCCAAGTTCTCCGGCCATTACGAGCATCGCAACGTAACCGGTGGCATCGGGCACAATCTGCCGCAGGAAGCACCCGAGGCGTTTGCCAAGGCTGTGATCGACGTGGCCTCGTTCTAAAGCGATCGGCCACCTGCGAGAAATCTCCTTTACTCGCGGTGGCCGACGCGAAACTAATAGCTGACTTTAAGGCCGCGAATCGTGTGAAAGACGAGACATGGAGCACATCGACCATATTTTGATCGTGGATGACGATCGTGAGATTCGCGAGCTCGTATCGAGCTACCTGAAGAAGAATGGCTTGCGCACGACCGTCGCAGCCGATGGCCGCCAGATGCGCAGCTTTCTGGAAGGCAACTCCGTCGATCTGATCGTGCTCGACGTGATGATGCCGGGTGACGACGGTTTGGTGCTGTGTCGCGAACTCAGGGCCGGAAAGCACAAGGCCATACCCGTTTTGATGCTAACGGCGCGCGACGACGAAATGGACCGGATTATCGGCCTTGAGATGGGCGCAGACGACTATCTGCCGAAGCCCTTCGCAGCACGTGAGCTTCTGGCGCGCATCAAGGCGGTGTTGCGCCGGACGCGCATGCTGCCGCCCAATCTCCAAATCACCGAGGCCGGTCAGCTCTTGTCCTTTGGCGACTGGCGTCTCGATACCGTCGGCCGCCATCTGCTCGACAAGGAGGGGACAGAGATCGCCTTGAGCGGCGCCGAATACCGGCTGCTCCGGGTCTTCATCGATCACCCTCAACGCGTCCTCAACCGCGACCAGCTGCTCAATCTCACGCAGGGCCGCGATGCGGAGCTGTTCGACCGCTCGATCGATCTTCTGGTGAGCCGCGTGCGCCAGCGGCTGGGCGACGATGCGCGCGAGCCGACTTATATCAAGACGGTGCGCGCCGAAGGCTATGTCTTCTCCGTTCCGGTTGAAATATCGGAGCCGAGGACATGAGCGAGGCGCGCGCTCGCATCGGCTGGTGGCCGGGCTCGTTGCGCTCCCGGCTCTTTCTCATCCTGTTTGCCGGTCTGGCAATCGCCTATGGCCTGTCGTTCAGCATCCTGTTTGCCGAACGCTATATGTCGGCCAAGGCCGTCATGCTGGGCACGCTGGAAAGCGATCTCGCGACCTCGATCGCCGTTATCGACCGTCTGCCTGCCAATGAGCGGGCCGATTGGGTCGATCGCCTTAGCCGCGGCAATTATCGCCTCGTTCTTGGTCCCGGCTTGCCTGGCGTTTCCGACATGTCCGGCCGGGGCGCCGAGATCGCGGAACGGGTAGAGGAAGCGGCGGGTCGCAAGTTTCCCCTCAAGGTCGAATCCATCCCAGGTGACGGCAAGAGACTCCAGGCCCATCTGACGTTGTCTGATGGTGCGCCGCTGACGATTGACGTCACGCCGCGTGGCGTCATGCCGCTGGCCGAATGGCTTCCCTATGTCTTCGCCGCGCAGATGGCGCTTCTCGTCATATGCACCTGGTTTGCCGTGCGCCTGGCCATCCGCCCGCTAAGCGCGCTTGCCGCCGCCGCCGATACGCTTGATCCGGCCCAAAAGGGCGAGCCGATGAGCGAGCGGGGGCCGAGCGAAGTCGCGCACGCTGCCCGCGCCTTCAACGCGATGCGCGACCGTATCGGGCATTATCTGGAGGAGCGCGTACAGATCCTCGCGGCGATCTCGCACGACCTGCAGACGCCCATCACACGCATGAGGCTGCGCGCCGATATGGCCGACGACACGCCGGAGAGAGACAAGCTCGTCAACGACCTGCGCGAAATTGAGCGACTGGTGCAGGACGGCATAGCCTATGCGAGAAGCTCGCATGGCAATGGCGAAAAGAGTTCGCGCATTGATCTCTCTTCCTTCATCGACAGCATTGCCTACGACTATCAGGATACGGGAAAGGCCGTAACCGTGCTCGGCGTCGTTCAAGGTACAGTGTCGACGAAGCCGCATGCTCTGCGACGAATTCTCACGAACTTTATCGACAATGCCATCAAGTTCGCTGGCAGCGCCGACATCGCTGTCGAGCGGAGCGGAGAGGGCGATGTCGTCGTCACCATTTTGGATCGCGGGCCGGGCATCCCCGACGATATGCTTGAGAGCGCCATGCAGCCCTTCTTCCGTGTCGAGACGTCGCGCAACCGCGACACAGGCGGGACAGGGCTTGGACTGGCGATCGCCCAGCAGCTTGCCGGAACGATCGGCGGCTCGGTTCGGCTCTACAACCGCACGGACGGCGGTTTGGCGGCGGAGATCCGGCTCCGCTAAAACCGATCGCTTCGCCGATCATCGGGCGCTTTTTGTAAGGCTGAATGTCTGCGAAGCCGCTGCGTACGTTCTGATACACTTCCGGCATTTTCCGAAACATGCCGGATACGCGGATCCATCAAAACACTCCCTGTCAGCCAACGTCGCCCAAGCGATGAAAAAAGGCGACGCAACATAAGGAGTGTTCCATGACCAAGATCGATACCGTTCTCTACACCGGCAAGACCCACACCACAGGCGGCCGCGAAGGATTTGCCCGCAGCGACGACGCACAGCTCGACATTCGCCTGTCGCCTCCCGGCAGCGGCAAGCCGGGCACGAATCCCGAGCAGCTGTTCGCGGCCGGCTGGTCGGCTTGCTTCATCGGCGCGATGACCAAGGCCGCCGGCAAGCGCCAGCTCAGGCTCCCGGCCGAGACGGCGGTCAACGCGGAGGTTGATCTCGGAACCACCGACGGCGCCTATTTCCTGCAAGCGCGTCTGGCGATCAGCCTGCCGGGAATCGATCCCGAACTCGCCCGCGCGATTGTCGACGATGCGCACCAGACATGCCCCTATTCGAAGGCAACGCGCGGCAATATCGCCGTCGAGCTGACATTGGTCTAAGTGGACGGCAAGGGAGACATTACAATGAAGATAGCTGTCTTTGCGGTCATGATCGCGGCGGTCCTCGCATCGCCCTGTATCTACGATGTCATGTCGAACGAGCCATCCCCCTTGCTGTGGTCATCGGTTCGCCTCTCCATGGAGCAGAGGCGAACCGGCCAGGGTGACGACCATGTGCTCTATAAAGGCCCGGACGCGGTGGGGCAGCGGGCCGCCGCCCACGTAGACCGCGTGAACCAATTCCAGGTCTCCTGGATTGTGTTCCTCGAGCAGCGGCACCAGGCGTCCGGACCTGATGTCGTCCGCCACATGAAACAGACCAATGCGGGCGATGCCAGCGCCCGCGAGCACCATCTGTTTCATCGTCTCGCCGTTGTTGACCACGATACTGCCCTTTACCGGCTGGCCGACCTCGCGTCCCGCGACGCGAAACGGCCATGACGGTCGCGCGCGCCGGAAATTGAATGTCAGGCAGTCGTGCTGTTCGAGATCCCCCGGCGTTGCCGGATATCCGCGCCGTTCGAGATAGCTTGGCGCGGCACAGACCACGCGTCGGCTTTGTCCCAGTTTGCGGGCGATCAATCCGCTGTCTGGCAGATTGCCCATCCGGATGGCGACGTCGGTCTGTTCGGCCACCATGTCGACGATGCTGTCGGTCAGGCTGAGATCGACGATCAGATCGGGATTGCGGGCAATGAAATCCGGTATGGCCGGCACCACGAACATCGTACCGAAGGGAATGGTCGCATTGATCCTGAGCCGCCCCCTCATCGCACCGCCCGCGGCCTCCTGATCCGCATCGTCAAGCTCCTGCAGAATTTTCAGCGCTGCATGGTGATAGGCTTCGCCTTCCTCGGTCAGGGTCAAGGCGCGGGTCGTGCGCAACAGGAGCCGCGTGCCGAGCCTGGCCTCCAGACGCGCGATCAACTTGCTGACCGCCGATGGGGTGAGATCGAGATTGCGGGCAGCGGCGGAGAAGCCGCCATCGCTCACAACGCGCGCAAACACTTCCATTTCACCGGAGCGCTCCATCAGGACGCGTGGCATTGATGATCCTTGTTCACAGGTGCATGTTCTCGCAAAGCAATAGTTCATTCGGCGGCAAAGTCATAGATTGTGTTCACCAACACAACACATGGAGCCCCGCAATGGACCTGCAACTTACCGGAAAGTCCGCACTCGTGACCGGCGCCACCGCCGGCATCGGTCTTGAAATCGCCCGTGCTCTCGCGGCGGAAGGTGCGCGCGTCATCATCACCGGGCGCGACGGCGCCAAGCTCGACGCGGCGGTCGCCGCCATTAGGGCAACCGGAAAATCGGACGTGAGCGGATTGCTCGCCGATGCCAGCAGCGCCGAAGGTGCTCAAATCATCGCCAATGCGGCGCCTGCGGTCGATATTCTTGTCAACAATCTCGGCATCTACGAGAGCAAGGCCTTCGGCGATATCACCGACGCCGATTGGAGCCACCTCTTCGACGTCAACGTCATGAGCGGTGTACGTCTGTCGCGGGCATATCTTCCCGGCATGCTGGAGCGCAACTGGGGGCGTATCATCTTCATCTCGAGCGAATCCGGCCTCGCCATTCCGCAAGACATGATCCACTACGCAACGACCAAAACTGCCCAGCTGTCGATCTCGCGCGGATTGGCGCAGCTGACGCGCGGCAGCAACGTCACGGTCAACTCGGTCCTGCCGGGGCCGACGCGTTCAGAAGGCATCGAGTCGTTTCTGCGCAGCCAGGCCAGCGATCCGTCTGCACCGATCAAGCAAATCGAGGCCGAATTCTTCGCAACCGCGCGTGCCGCTTCGATCCTGCAGCGCATGGTGGATGCCGAAGAGGTGGCCAACCTCGTCGCCTATCTCGCCAGCCCTCGCTCATCGGCCACGAACGGCGCTGCGCTGCGTGCCGAAGGCGGCCTCGTGAACACCATCGCCTGAGGACGATCGATGGCCAACGAACCATTGACCATTATCGCCATCACCACCGCCAAAGCGGGCAAGGAGGCGCTTCTTGGTGAAGCCCAGGAAAAGCTTGTTACCGAGACGTTGGTCGAGGACGGCTGCCTAAGATACGAACTGCACCAGTCGCTCGATGACGGACGCGTTCGCATTTTTGTGGAGAGCTGGGAGAGCGAAGAAACGTGGCGCGCTCATATGCAGGGCGCCGCGATGCGGCGTTTCCGGTCGTTTGGCGCTGGCGACTACTTCGCTGATTTCGCGCTTCACCGAATGACCAAGATTGCCGGCTGAAGTCGGTTGCCCAGCATGCAGGGCCACAAACCCACAGCGCCGCGCAATTGTGCGGCGCTCAGGAGCAGGAGGTACGCGATAGCAGGACAAAGAGCATTCTCTTGCCCGATGTCAGTCTATCGTCACGTCACTCTATAGGCCCAAACCGCTGCTCGGCGGTGTGATGCCGTTGAGATGATATTGGCCGAGGGCGGCGTGATATCTTCTGTGCGCGGGATCTAGCTGTGCGCGGATGCCGGTCTCCTGACGGAGCCGAGTGAGGCCGGCATCGGCGGCTGACGCTGCGGCGAGTTCGACCAAGGCTTCAGCGGCGTCTATGGCAATCTCCGACGTGAGAATCTTGGCGGCGCCCGCAGCGAGCGCGGCAGCCGTCACGTTTTCCTCGGTCGTCTCGATCTGTGCGATATCGACCTTCAGGCCTGCGCTCTCGATCAGGGCAGTTACGGCCTCCAGCCGGACCGCCAGCGCTCCGATGCGGGTGATGGACCGAGCGTCTCCCGAACTCTCATGGGTGCCGCCATGAACCGATGATCGGGAGTGCATTTTGGTGCTCTCAATGACCTGCGAGAAGCTCCTTCGAGCGATACCGAGATCGACGCTAGCCTCAAGGACCTGACCCAATGCGCCCAACGTCGTTGGCCGCTCAAAACTCTTGTAGTGCGCGATGACGGCGTCCGCATGGATGTAGACATGGTCCAAAACCGCCGCGCCGCTGGCAGTGCTCGTTTCTTCTGTTCCATGTTGGACGAACGATATGGTCAACCTGTCCTCTTCGTTCAGCGCGACGATAGCAATCCAATCCGCAAACGCCGCGCTTGCGTCCTCGCCTCCGCAACCGTTGACGCGATAGCCCAACCCATCTCGGGTAATTCTGATATCTTCATTGGCGAGGGTCTTTGAACCGCGCTCCGACGGGACACTGGCGAACCTGTCACCGGCAAGGGCACGTGCGAAGAAGTAGCGCTTCTGTTCCTGCGTCCCGTCGGTTCTCAGCGTCTCAAGAATGTAAAAATGGTTCTCCACGATCCGGCCAATCCGCCCATCAGCTTGCGAGAGGATCGAGGTGATCTTCGCGAGAACCGCGTTGGATATATCGATGCCGCCATATTCCGGAGGAACGGTAATTCCTAGCAGGCCGGATTGCGATATCGCGTCGGATTCACTGCCGCTCGGACGCCGACACTTATCGGGCGCCGACGCCATTTCCCGATAGCGGCAGGCGAACTGGTTTGCTGTTGCGATCGCTTCTTCTTCGCTTGCCAGTCGGGCAGTCAGCTGGCTAATTCGACCCGTTGCATGAGGTATTCTGTCCATCTCGTGCTCTCCCAGGCTGAGATCACTATGGATGAAAGATCGGCGAGCGAAAGAAAAGAACATTAAATCCATAAACTATCCGAGGCGAGAAAAGTCATTTCTTTGGCGTCGCTGATTGTGCGCCGCTAAGGACTGGGAAACCGCCCTGCGCCCGTTGCCGCATTTGCCCCAATCGCGGCCTCTCAAAAAGAGCTTGCCTTCACAATCATAATTTCTATGCTTTTGGTAGACGATATGCCCTAGCCCGATCCGAGCCGGTGCATGCTGCCGGACCAATGCAGGAAAGGAACTGACGCATGACACAGCTCCCCTCCAGTTTTTCGGGACAAACGCGAAATCTGCAGACACGTTCGCTGTTCAAGGTCGCGATCGTCGGCCGCGGCTTCACCGGCATTTTGACGGCCATTGCGCTGCTGAGGACGGTCAAAAGGCCATTCCATCTTGTCATGTATGACCCGCAACAGACGGTTGATCTCAGCAGGGGCGTAAGCCAATCGGCAACGACGTTACTCAACAGCCGGGTTCGCGACCTGTCCGTCGATCCGGTGGTTCGCGACGACTTCAGTAGATGGCTCGAGGCCGAGCAGACGCTTGGAGATGGCGCCGACGATGAGGGGGCGGGACTGGATCAATCCTTCGTGCCTGGGGAGCTGTTTTCCCTGTATGTGCATCAGCGCTTCTCCGAAGTGCTGCAAAATAGGACCGACGTCGTCGTGCAGATCTGTCCCGAGATCGTGACGAGCTTGGATCATAGCGTGGAACAGGGATTTTCGCTTTCGTTTGGCGACCGGCAGAGCGCCCGTTTCGATGCGGTCTTTCTCGCTACGGGCTATGGGTTGCGTGAGAATCCGACGGGAGGGCAGGTAGACCCCAGTGGTGATAATGTCGTCGTGATCGGTGCCGGTGTCCGTGCGGTCGATCGGGCCCTTCGCCTGTTGGCAGACGGTCAGGCAGGACACGTAACGTTGATATCGGCTTCAGGTTTCCTGCCGCAATCACATGCCCGCTCGGCCGTGGTGCCGATCGTGTCCGATGAGCCGTTTCCCCGCACGCTTCGCGGTGCCTTCAGGCACCTGCGTCGGGCGGCGGAGGCTGCCAATGCCGATGGAACTGGCTGGCAGGGCATCATGAATGGCTTCAGGCTGCGGGCTCATGATCTGTGGCAAGAGCTTAGCGAGGAGGAGCGCGGCCGCTTCAAGCGCCATGTGCGCGCAATATATGATAGCCATCGTAACCGTCTGCCGCCTGAGCATTTTGAGCGACTTCATCAGGCCATCGCAGATGGTGCTATCACTCTGCGCAAGGGCAAGGTCGAACGCATCGCGACGAATGGGGTGCTTTTTTCAGGACCGGCTGGCCTCGAGGTGCTCTACGCCAGCAGGGCTGTCGATTGCCGGTCGCGGCCAACGGATCTTGATTCTCCGCTCTATCGTTCCGTGTTGCGCGCCGGCCTTGCAAAACGTGACGAGGTCGATCTTGGTATTCTCGTCGATCGCTGCGGCCGCGCGGCCTCGGGACCGCAGCGCTTTCATGGGTTGTTTGCCATGGGCCCGCTCGGCCTGGGTAGTCTGCCCGATATTGACTTGGTGCCGGAGATCGTTACCCAAGGACATGTTGCCGCTGCCGCGCTCGACAGCTGGATCCAAGAACTCTCGCTTGCCGAGCAAGGCAGGGTGGATGAATAGAGCAGGAGCTTTTTGCCACCTGCGGAGTGTGTGATATCTACCGAGCGACGCTCCCGCTTCAGCAGGAGTTACGATAACGCACCACGCCTTTGCAGCGCGCAAGATGAGGGATGCTCCTTGCCCCGGGCCGGGCGTCCCAGATCGTCAGCGCGTCCAGGCGAACAAGGCGCTCCGGTAGGAACTGCGTTTCATCTTTGGGCGAGAAGCAGTCGATTTCGAGCTCGTCGCCGGATAAGGCGGCCTCGAGGTCGCGCCTGCGTAACATGTGGTTGGTAATACCGACCACATGTTTTTTGCCCTGCCATAGCTAACCCGGTTCCGGCTATGCCTTGATATCTCGAAGAAGTGCACCGCCAAATGCGATAGCTGTCGACTATTCCGCGGCGATTGCCGTGGGCGCCGAGCGCGTGCGCACCAGCGCCGCGGCTTGGACCAGCGCCTGTTCGACGCGGCCAGTGATCGCAGGCGAGGGGGCGCCATCGGTGAAGTCACGGCTCGACGCGTAGACGGCGGTTGGCACGACAAAAGCCTCGAAGAAGGCAAACAGCGGACGGAGCTGGTGTTCGACCATCAGCGCATGCCGGTCGCCGCCACCGGTTGCGGTCAGAATGATCGGCTTGCCGCGCAGATCGGCCGGATCGAGCAGATCGATTACATGCTTGAACAGGCCGGTATAGCTTCCCTTATAGGTCGGTGAGCCGATGACGAGGGCGTCAGCCTCGATGATCGCGCGGATCACCCCCTGCGCCTTCGTGTCGAGGTCCGCGATCGAACGCGCTGTGGCCAGCGCCGGACCGAAATCCTCGATATCGAAGACCACATGCTCCAGACCTGCGCGCTCAGCTAGTGAGGCCGTTACGTTTTCGACGAAGCGCTTCGTGCTGGAGGGTCGGGTGATGTTGCCCGAGAAGCCGACAATAAGATCGTTGCTCATCAAAGTTCCTTTCGCGGGCTTTCCCGCTTATTCGAGGGGTGCGGCTGGCCTGAAGGCCTGTCCGCGCATGCGGATGTTTCAGTGCAAGAATGTATTGCCTCGCCCAAAAATTATTCTCTGTTGCGTAGCAATGGTATGTCTGTTGTCCGGTGTTTCCGATCAGTCACCCCGGTGAGCCAGCTCTGATAGGACGTGTTCCAGCATCGAAATCGGCGTATCCTCTTGTCGCGCATTTTCTTGGAAGTTAAGCAGTGCCGAAGGGATAATGAAGGCAGGTGTTTCTATTTCTATAGAAAAGATAGAATAATTTGCTGCCTTGCGGTTTTGAGTGAAGTTGGAGATCGAACCGAGAGCTTGGCGTGCCCGAAAGCGAGATCCCAGCCCCGTCAAGGACTTTGCCAAGACTGTCGCCAAGTGGCCTGACGTTGTCGGCAAAGCCGAAGGCAGGACGCGGGTACAGCACCACCTCGCTGGCTGACGCAGTACCAAGGTCGGCGAGTGCGACGCAGTTCAAGTCGTCGGGCGAGCCAAGGCCTACCGATGGAGTCTTCAGATTCTGGGCTAGGTTAGCGGGACGAGTGCGCCGTCGGGCGCAATGGCGCAATGCCTTGGATGTGCCGGTTGAGTTCGTAGGCGACGTTTATTCGCTTAGCTGCTGCCGAAAGGAGATGATCATCTCGTATATTCTCGCGAGGTTATCGGTAGACGGTGGTTCTCCTCGTCCGAGGATGCTTTATCATCTGCGCCACTGCAACGAGATTGTTGCCGTTGGCGTAGAAAATGCCTCCCGTACGGATTTGGTCTCGCATGAGACTTGAGTGGCCCACAGCTTAAATTGGTCGTCAGGCAGGCAAGCTTGAGGTTGTTGCTTGGGACAGTCAATAACAACGTCCTGTCAAACGCGGTTGCGGCTGCGCGAAGTCGAATGTGCGATAACAATTCCAGTGGCCGCGGCGCGTCCCGCGCTTGCGCGCACGACCGCTATCGATACGCAAGCCGAGTGTGTCTCATTACAACAATGACGAGGGTTCGCCGGGTTGGCACCGCAACCGGCGTATCGCCTCACTGAATGTGATTGGAACTAGTTGCTATCAAATCCTTCGACAAGCCAAGGGTGCAGCGTGTTGTTGGCCGCGAGGATGTCGCCGTTCGACGTCACGGGGCCGCCCTTGAATGCCGATATCGTGCCGCCGGCTTCCGTTACCAACAGTGCAGCCGCCCCATAGTCATGTGGCGACAAGCCATCTTCAAAGAAACCGTCCAGACGGCCGCTTGCAACATATGCGATCGACAGTGCCGCCGAGCCCGCTCGCCGTACGCCGGCTGTGCTGCCCATCAATCTTTTCAGCGCGTCGAAATAGACGTCCGTTGAAACCGCCTTGACCTGACCGGGAACGGGCAGGCCGGCGCCCACGACGACGTTTTCGATATCGGAGTTGTCGATGCAGGAAATGCGCTCGCCGTTGAGATAGGCGCCACCACCAAGTTCGGCACTGAACAGCTCGTCAAGCATCGGATCATAGACCACGCCAGCACCGATCTGTCCGCTTTCGGCGATCGCAATCGTCATGCCGAAATGCGGGATACCCCAGGCGAAGTTGGTCGTCCCGTCGATCGGGTCGATGTAGATGATCGGCGCATCCGTTCCGACCACCCGGTTGCCGACATCCTCTTCGCCCTTGATCGAGTAGGTGGGGAATGCCGCGATCATGTCCGCCACGATGATCCGCTCGACGGCAACGTCGATCTCCGTCTGGTAATCGCGCGGCCCCTTTGACACCACATCACTAATACGCCGGCGCTGCAGCGACCGTCTGGCCGTTTCGCCGGCCTTTACCACCGTCGATGCGAGAGTGATCAGGCGAGGGGAGGCGTTTGGCGAAAGGCGCGCGGCTATTGGAGAGGATGTCATTAGGAACCCGGGTAATGAAACTACAATACAGCCGGAACGCATGGCAGAGCCGCGTGACGTTTTCGTGACGTGCGCCGCGCTTTCCAGGCATGATTTTGACGCCGGAGGCCACACCTCCAACCGGCTTGCGTGCGAATTGCTCCGGAGGCGACGGGGCAAATGCCGTGTGGCCCTGCGCGCACCGAAGGTTGCCTGGAGCGCGCTCG
>NZ_DDHH01000133.1:0-2795 GCF_002338015.1 Rhizobium sp. UBA1881 | reverse complement strand
ACGGCGGCTCGCTCCTTGCTTCGTCTAGCCGCCCCTTGGAATGAACGCGGCTACGCTTTCGCGCTCAACCGTCAGCGGTTCATCAACATCCAGTCTGGTGAAGGGGTCGTCCACACCGGTGGAAAGCACGCGGCTCCACTCGTTGATCTCGTTGACCTGAGGCAGACGGATCTCGCAATCTCCGCCGGCGTTGAGCACCGTGAACAAACCTGCACGCGTGTCGACGTCAGGCGTGTTGGCGCTATAGGAAATATAAACGCTGAGCAGACGAAGCTCCGGATCGTTCCAGTCCTCTTCGCCCATCAGTTGTCCATCAGGGCGATACCAGGCGATTTCGGTGCGCCCGTCCTCGCCGACTGCGCCGGTCAGGAAGCGTTCCTGGCGAAGCTCGGGGTACTCTTTGCGCAAAGCTATCATCTTCTGGCAGAAGGTCAGGAAGGGATCGTCAAGGCCGGACCAATCGACCCAGCCGGTTTCGTTGTCCTGACAATAGGTGTTGTTGTTTCCGCCCTGGCTATTTCCGACTTCGTCGCCCGCCACGATCATCGGCACGCCTTGGCTGAGAAGCAGGGTCGCCATCATGTTACGACGGCGGCGAGAGCGAGCTTCGCGGATGCCGTTGTCGTCGGTCGCGCCCTCTGCCCCCATGTTGTCGGAGTGATTGTCGGAATGGCCGTCTCGATTGTCTTCGCCGTTCGCATCGTTGTGCTTTTCGTTGAACGAGACTGTGTCCATCAGCGTGAAGCCGTCATGGGCAGACAGAAGGTTGACCGACGATGTCGAAGCGCGGTCGGAGTGATTGAACTGCAACTGCGAGCCGGTGAGCCTTGCTGCCATATCGGGCGCCATGCTGCCGTCGCCTTTCCAAAAACGCCTGGTGTCGTCGCGGAACTTGTCGTTCCATTCCCGGAAGGGATGTGGAAAGCCACCGACCTGGTAGCCGCCTTCACCGACATCCCAGGGTTCGGCGATGAGTTTCACGCCCGAAAGGATCGGGTCCTGACGTATCGCGCTGAAGAAGATGCCCTGGCGGTCGAAGTCGAGGTCCTGGCGCCCCAACGTGCTGGCGAGGTCAAAGCGGAAACCATCGACGTGCATCACGCCGACCCAGTAACGCAGGCTGTCGAGCACCATCCGCATGACCATGGGGTGCGCAACGTTCAGGGTGTTGCCGGTCCCTGTCGTGTCATAGGTGTGGCGCGGATCATCAGGCGAGAGGATGTAGTAGCTGGCATTGTCGAGCCCACGAAAAGAGAGCGTCGGCCCGCGTTCGCTGCCTTCGGCCGTGTGGTTATAGACCACATCCATGATGACCTCGATGCCGGCGGCGTGGAACGCCTTCACCATCGTCTTGAACTCGGTGATCCTGCTTCCCGACAAGTATCGCGGCTGCGGCGCGAAGAAGCCCAGCGTCTGGTAGCCCCAGTAGTTGGTGAGGCCTTTTTCGAGGAGATAGCGATCGTTTGGAAAATGCTGGATCGGCAGCAGCTCGATTGCTGATATTCCGAGTTTGGTCAGGTGATCGATGATCGGCTCACTGCACATGCCGAGAAACGTGCCACGCAGCTCATCGGGCACATCGGGGTGCGTCATCGTCATCCCGCGCACATGCGCCTCATAAATGATCGTATCCGTCCAGGTACGGCGGATCGCCTGGTCGCCGTCCCAGTCGAAATCCGGGTCCTGCACGATGCCCTTGACCATATAGGGAGCGCTGTCGCGGTCGTCGAAGGAGAGGTCATCATCCTTCGCACCGATCGTGTAGCCGTAGAGTGCATCGTCCCACTTGAGTTCGCCAAGAACCTGCTTGGCATAGGGGTCGAGCAGCAGCTTGTTCGGGTTGAACCGATGACCAGCCTGCGGGTCGTAAGGACCGTGGGCGCGATAGCCGTAAACGGTACCTGGGCCGACACCTGCGATATAGCCGGACCAGATGTCGCCCTCGCGTTTGGGAAGTGCCATGCGCGCGACCTCGTCCTTGCCATCGGGCGAGAAGAGGCAGAGCTCCATCTGTTCGGCATGGGCGGAAAACACCGCGAAATGCGTTCCCTGGCCGGTATATTCGGCCCCCAGTTCGGGCTTGAGAAAGTCGAGTTCTGAAAACGAAAAGCTCATGGAACGCCCCCGCTTGGTTGTTAGCCTGCAGGGAACGTTGTTGCGCTGCAAAAGTTCCTTGGATCGACGTCAGGACCTAATCGAATTGCCCCACTGCAAGTCAGGGCATGAGCTGTCCGCCGTTAACCTCGATGATCTGGCCGGTGACGTAGCCGGATAGCGTCGGCGATGCGAGAAACAGATAAGCACCGATGCAATCCTCCGGCGTGCCGACGAAACCCATCGGAATCGACTTGCGCTGCATCTCCATCTGTTCGTCGTTGGTATAGCGCTCGTGGAACGGCGTAGCGATCACCCCTGGTGCGACCGCGTTGACGCGAATGCGGTCGGGCACGAACTCCTTCGCATGGCCCCGGGTGATAGTGGAGACGAAGCCCTTGGCTGCGGCGTAAAGAATGGCGCCGCCACCACCGCCGTTTCGGGCTGCTATCGATGTGGTGTTGATGATGAACCCGCCCTGTTTTTTCAACCAGGGATGGGCCGCGCGGGTTGCAGCCAGCACGGAGCGCGCGTTGAGGTCCATCACCTTCTCGTAATGCTCGTCGGTGAACTCTGCCGTGGGCTTGCGGCCCAGCATGCCGCCAGCGTTGTTTACCAAGCCGTCGAGATGGCCGAATGTCTTGGCGGTTTCTTCGACAACGCGCTCGGTCTCACCCTCTTTGGACACGTCGCCATGGACG
>NZ_DDHH01000116.1:4164-4491 GCF_002338015.1 Rhizobium sp. UBA1881 | reverse complement strand
GGTTTCTCTGGCGGCGGTGGCGGCGGCGGCGGCGGCGGCGGCTGGTAGCCTTTAGGCTTGACCTTTCCGCTCCAGCCCCTTAACCGCCACTCACAAACTGGAAAGGGACGGGCATGAAGGTTCTGTTGATCGGATCGGGCGGACGCGAGCACGCATTGGCCTGGAAGCTGGCGCAATCGCCCGAACTCACCAAACTCTACGCCGCCCCCGGCAATCCAGGGATCGCCGAGCACGCGACCCTCGTCCCCGTCAACACCGAGGATAACGACGCCGTCGTCGCGTTCTGCAAGGACAACGCGATCGACTTCGTCGTCGTCGGCCCGGAAG
>NZ_DDHH01000116.1:488-3927 GCF_002338015.1 Rhizobium sp. UBA1881 | reverse complement strand
GTCGGCCCGGAAGCGCCGCTGGTTGCGGGCGTAGCCGATCGCCTGCGCGCCGAAGGCTTCGCCGTCTTCGGCCCCTCTGCCGCCGCAGCGCAGCTCGAGGGCTCCAAGGGTTTCACCAAGGATATCTGCGCCCGCTACGATATCCCGACCGGCGCCTACCAGCGTTTCAACAACGCCCCCAAGGCCAAGGCCTATATCCGCGAGCAGGGCGCCCCGATCGTCGTCAAGGCCGATGGCCTTGCAGCCGGCAAGGGCGTGACGGTTGCGATGACCGTCGATGAAGCGCTTGCCGCCGTCGACGATTGCTTCGAAGGCGCGTTTGGCGCTGCCGGTGCCGAGGTCGTGGTCGAGGCCTATCTCGATGGCGAAGAGGCAAGCTTCTTCTGCCTGAGCGACGGCAAGCACGCATTGGCGCTCGCAACCGCCCAGGATCACAAGCGGGTGGGCGAGGGCGATACCGGCCCGAACACCGGCGGCATGGGCGCCTATTCTCCGGCCCCCGTCATGACAGCTGAGATGGTCGAGCGCACGATGAAGGAAATCATCGAGCCCACCATGCGCGGCATGGCCGAGAGCGGCTATCCCTTCTCCGGCGTCTTCTTCGCCGGCCTGATGATCACCAGGAAGGGCCCAGAGCTGATCGAATACAACGTCCGCTTCGGCGATCCCGAATGCCAGGTGCTGATGATGCGCCTGAAGAGCGATCTTCTGCCGATCCTCTATGCGACCGCCACCGGCACGCTGGACAAGGTCACGGCCGAATGGAGCGACGATCCGGCACTGACGGTCGTCATGGCTTCGAAGGGTTATCCCGGCAGCTACGACAAGAACACGCCGATCAAGTCCATCCCCGAAGCGGGCGAGGGCGCCAAGGTGTTTCATGCCGGCACAGCGCTGAAGGATGGCGCGCTGGTCGCCACCGGCGGCCGCGTTCTGAACGTCACCGCGACGGGCAAGACGGTCGGCGAGGCGCAGACCCGCGCCTATGCGCTGCTCGACAAGGTGGAGTGGGACAACGGCTTTTGCCGCCGCGACATCGGCTGGCAGGCGATCAAGCGCGAAAAAGCGTGATCCGATATCGAAATCGGATCAGTTCTCTAAATTTTTACCCTTTCCCCTGACGGGATGGAAATAAAGCCGCGTTAAACCTGTGTGCAAGGTAAGACGGAGTGTTTCCATGCGTCAGGTTTCTGCGGTTGTTTTGGGTGTCGTCGGTGCGTTGATGGCGGGTTCCGCCATGGCGTCGTCGATCGACGTGGTCGGCGCCAATGCGGCATCGAGCGACAGCAGCATCCTCAAGATGACCTGCACCACATGCCCGCCGCTTCAGGTCGTGGAAGCCAAGAAGGAATACATCGTCCCGACGCTCGCCGAAGGCACGCTCGAGCACTCGCAGATCCGCGACGTCGATGGCGAAAGGAAGCTGTTTCGCACCGAAGGCTGGATGGGCGGCTCGCCCGTCGTGTTCGTGACCAAGGCGCCGGCTCCGGTGGCTGTAGCCGCTGCACCCGCCGCCGTCGACGGTGTCGATACGGCGACGACGTCGGCCGTGATTGGCGCCGATACCAAGCCCGTGGTCGCGGGCGCTGCAGGCCAGCCGGCGGAACAAACGCGCCCGCTCGACGTTTCCAATTTCAAGCTTAGACCTTGATTTAAAGTTCCCTGCCCCTCCCGTCCAAAGTTTTGGTCATCTGGGGTTCCACCTCAAAAGGGTGGTGAAATGCGCTCCTGAAGAGAAGCAGGGGCGCATTTTCTATTTTCCACTTCGCCTGCGGATTCTGACTCCGGGCTCCGACTTCGCGGCTAAGAGATCATATAGTCCGTGGTTAAGTATTTCTTATAAAAAACAGGCCATTTCTAGCCGCGACCGGTAGCCGCATGTGTTTTCGCAGCAGTACCAGCGACGGGCCACGCGCTCTCGCATACGCGGTAGGATACCGCGCCGGACGATGTCACCCGACACCCGTTGCGAGGCCTTATGAAGAATCTGAGAATTTCCAGGCAGCTATTTCTGCTCGTCGCCGGCCTGATGGTGGCCTTCTGCGCCGCCTCCTACCTGCAGATCCGCTCTTCGATCGATGCGATCTATCATGAGCGCGGCGAGATGCTGCGCACGCAGGTGGAATCCGGGCTTTCCATCGTTCAGCAATATTACGACCGCGAGAAATCCGGCGAACTGACCCGCGAACAGGCGCAGGCGTTGGCATACAAGCAACTCTCCGCGATCCGCTATGAGCCCAACGGCTATTTCATCGGCTACGACTACGACGTCGTCATGCGCATCACCTATGACACGCCGAAGCTCGGCAAGAGCAGCAAGGGCGCGCCCGACAGCCGTGGCAAGCCCTATCGCGACGAGATCGTCAAGGTCGGCCGCGCCGGCGGCGGTATTGTCGAGTTCTATGGCCCCAAGCCCGGCCAGCCGGCCGATGCGCAGTTCCGCAAGGCCGTCTACACCAAGGCGTTCGAACCCTGGCAGGTCGTGGTCGCCACCGGCGTCTATCTTGACGATCTCGACGCGCAGGTCCGCTCAGATGTCATCAAGGCGCTGTCTGGCGGCCTCGTCGTGCTGCTCCTGGGCGCCGCCGCCGCCTTCTACGTGGTTCGCAGCATCTCCGGCCCGCTGACGCGCATCCACACCGCCCTGCAGGCTGTCGCCGAAGAAAACGTCACGATCGCCATTCCCCACACCGACATGAACAACGAGGTGGGCATGATGGCCAAGGCGACCAAGTCGCTTCAGGAAAAGGTCCGCGAGCGCCACGCCATGTCCGAGCGCGAAGCCGCCCAGCAGATGGCGCTCGACGACGAGCGCGAAAACAATCAGCGCATGCAGCGTGACGAAACGGCGGTGCAGGCCCATGTGGTCTCCACCATCGGCCAGGCGCTGGAGCAGATCGCCCGCGGCGATCTCACGGTCCGCTGCGCCGATCTCGGCCAGAAATACGCCACCCTGCGCGACAACTTCAACGATGCGCTCGGCCATCTCGAGGCCGCCATGTCCAAGGTCTCGGTCAAGGGCGGCGATATTGCCGTCAGCAAGGAAGAGATCCGCCGCGCCTCCAACGAGCTTTCCCAGCGCACCGAGCGCCAGGCGGCAAGCCTTGAGGAAACCTCGGCCGCCCTTGACGAACTCAGCGTCGCCGTGCGCCAGACCGCCGAAGGCGCGCATGAGGCAAGCCAGCGCGTCCACTCGGTCAGCTCCGAGGCGAGCCGCAGCGACGCCGTGGTCACCCAGGCGATCGAAGCGATGGGCGGGATCGAGAAGTCTTCCGAGGAAATCGGCAAGATCATCGGCGTCATCGACGACATCGCCTTCCAGACCAACCTGCTCGCTCTGAACGCCGGTGTGGAAGCCGCGCGCGCCGGCGAAAGCGGCAAGGGCTTCGCCGTCGTCGCCCAGGAAGTCCGCGAACTCGCCCAGCGCTCGGCCGCCGCC
>NZ_DDHH01000116.1:0-384 GCF_002338015.1 Rhizobium sp. UBA1881 | reverse complement strand
TAGCTCCTCCGGCCAGGTCGAACAAGGCGTTCGCTTCGTCGGCGAGGCCGGCGAGGCGCTGAAGCGCATCTCCGACCAGATCAAGGCCGCCAACGACATCGTCTCGAAGATCGCCCACAGCGCCTCCGAGCAGGACACGACGCTGCGCTCGATCACCTCCTCGATCAACCAGCTCGACGCCGCCACGCAGCAAAACGCCGCCATGGCGGAAGAGACGACCGCATCGGCGGAATCGCTCGCCAGCGACACCGACGAACTCCTCAACCTCATCCGCGGCTTCCGCGTCGGCACCCAGGCCGAGCACGGGGCAGCGCAGACCCGCCGCGCGGCGTAAGGTTTGCTGCAAGAGCGATAGGATGACGACAGCCGCCGGAGCGATCCGGC
>NZ_DDHH01000055.1:0-3664 GCF_002338015.1 Rhizobium sp. UBA1881 | reverse complement strand
GGTAGCAATCGGGCGGTTACGTTGGATGTATAGCTAAGCTCGTCGTCTCTCCTCAGATCCTCGCGTTGGAACAAAGGGGCTCGTCCCGCCAGTATCTCGCCAGAGCGGTCCACCTCGGGCTCAATGAGCCGGCATTAAGTGAAGAAGCGGTTATCCTAGCGTCGACCATGGCAGCAGGCCGCGGTCATCGGGATGTATTCGATGCCGTCATCGATAAACCATCTAAGAGACAAAGCTGCTCGAGACGGTTTCTCAGCCTGTGTAACAAAAAGTAAGCGAGCGTTCGCCATCTTGCAGCCCTACGCCTATGCGTCGCTAAGATTACGCCGAAAGCATTATCGGACGTTATGCTCAGCGTCCTTGGGAATACCGAGATCACCGACGGCTCAACTTTCGACGCAATTCGACAAACAGGCGTTTCGGTCCAGTTCTTATTTTCGGTAGACATCCGTGCTGCTATCTTTTATAACCATCTGGTTGGAAATAAAATGGGTGAGGCCATGGGCAGGAAACGCGTTATCGATCAGCAGGCGGTGCTCGATGCCGCTGAACGGGTTGTCGGCAGGGATGGCGCGGCCAACTTGACCATTGATGCCGTCGCCAAGGAGGCGGGCATCAACAAGGCCAGCGTGCTCTATGATCACAAGTCGAAGCGGGCGCTGGTGGAAGCCGTTGTGAACCGAGCCTTTGAGCGGGACAATGCCCATCATGTCGGGATCGAGGAACAGCTCGCCGGCGCTGACGACAGGGCAATCCGTGGTCGTATCCTTGCCGCCGCAGCGCCACCGCCGGAAGAATTCAGGGCGGTTGCACTCAACCTCAGTGCCGCCCTTGCCCTCGATGCCACTCTGCGCACAAAGATGCAGGATAACCAGGCCCGCACTATGGCGCGCATTGTCGAGACCTCCCCGTCTCCGCGTGGCGCGCTTCTCGCATATCTGGCGCTTGAGGGACTGAAATTCCTCGAACATCTCGATTTCCATCATTTTCCCCGTGAGGAACGCGACAGGCTTCTTCGCGAAATCAACTGGCTCGTGACAGTGCAACCGGGAGAGAGCGATCTTCCCGATATTGCTGCGGGCTGACCCTCAGAAAAATACATCAGGTGAACGACATGATTGAAAGCAATGCCGCACAGGCCGCGGCCACGGATAAACTCGTCCCGTTTCAACGGATCTTTCTGACAGGAGGCAGCGGTTATGTCGGCCGCAATCTTGTTCGTCACTTCGTCGCCCGCGGGATCAACGTTACGGCTCTTGCGCGCAGTGATGAATCTGTGGAACTTGTGCGTTCCCTCGGCGCCACGGTCGTCCGTGGCGACTTGTTGGACGCTTCGCTTTCCGCGGCCATGGCAGGCTGCGATGCGCTGATCCATGCCGCGGCAGACACCGACCACGGACCCGCCACGGAAAGACAGCGGCGCGTTAATGAAGACGGCACCCGTGCCGTCATTGAGGCGGCGCGCCGGGCCGGCATTCGCAAGGTCATCCATCTGAGCACGGAATCCGTTGTTGCCACCGGCAGGGCGCTGGTCAATGTCGATGAGACCATGCCATTGCCGCAAAAGCCGGTTGGCGGATATTCGCGCACGAAGGCGGCAGCCGAGCGCATCGCGCTTGCCGCCAATGCAGACGATTTTGCCGTCGTCGTGCTGCGTCCGCGTTTCGTCTGGGGTCGGGATGACACGACGGCGCTTCCTGCACTCACCGAAGCGGTAAAATCCGGCAAGTTCGCCTGGATCAGCGGCGGCACCTATCTCACCTCGACGACCCATATCGGCAATCTTTGCAACGCCGTCGAACTCGCTCTTGGCCGTGGTCGTGGCGGCGAAGTCTATTTTGTTTCGGATGGCGCTCCCATTGCCTTCCGCACCATCGTGTCGGCGCTCCTGGAGACACAAGGGCTTCAAATTCCACAAAAGATCGTGCCGCGTGCCTTGGTCCGTACTGTCGCCGCCATCGGTGACACTCTGGCAACACTCTCAGGCGGCAGGATCGTTCCACCACTTACAAGGCAGGCCTATGCCACCTCTGGTGTGGAAGTCTCGTTCGACATCGGCAAGGCCAGGCGCCAACTCGGATACGAACCGGTGATATCAATGGAGGAAGGGCTGGCTGAGCTACGTGCCTTTCAGCACTGATAGTCTTCAAGGCGGGGCGCGTCGTCAGGCTTGCCCGCCTTGATCCACTCCACCTTGCCATTGAGGAAAGCCAGGGCCGCATCCAACGCGGCCTTTCGTTCCTCCAGCCGGGCGATCTGTTTCTGCAGGACGGCAATCGTGTGTTCGGACGACTGCTCGCCGGCACGATATTCTTCATTCAGCGCGAGAATCTCGCTCAGCGAATAACCCAATGTCTGCTGCAACCGGATCATACGGGCGGCCGTCACATCGTCCCGGCGGAACGTCTGGTACGGGTTCGAGCCTCCCTTGGCACTGCGTTCAGGCTTCAGAAGCCCTTTGGCGATGTAAAAGCGGATCGTATCCACCGGCAGATCAGTGGCTCTGGCAAATTCCGAAATCAGCATGCGTCAACCCTTGACTATAGACTACACTCAATACTTATAAGCCATGCTTGTCAAAATGTGGAGACCCAATATGACAAGTGAAATCACCTCTATGCGCCAGGTACAGCTCGGACAGACAGGCCCGCTAATCGGTGCCCAGGGCCTTGGCTGCATGGGCATGAGCGAGTTCTACGGCGAAACGGACGAAGCTGAATCCCTTGCCACGCTCGAGCGGGCGCTGGAACTTGGCGTGACGATGTACGACACGGCCGACATGTACGGCGTCGGCGCGAACGAAGAGTTTCTGGCGCCCTTCATCGCCGCAAATCGCGATCGGGTCATTATCGCCACCAAGTTCGGCTATACGCGCACGCCTGAAAACCCCAACGACTGGAGCCTCGACAACCGTCCGGAAATCATCAGGACGGCCGTCGAACGCTCGCTGAAGCGTCTCGGCGTCGATGTAATCGACCTCTATTACATGCACCGTCGCGATGGCGTCACGCCTTTGGAGGAGTCGATCGGCGCAATGGCCGACTTGGTGAAGGAAGGCAAGGTGAAGTGGCTCGGCCTCTCTGCCGTCAGCGCCGAAGAACTGCGGACCGCGCATGCCATCCACCCGATTGCCGCCTTGCAGTCGGAATGGTCGATCTTTACCCGCGATATCGAAAACGACATCGTACCGGCCGCAGCCAGCTTGGGCGTCACCATCATCCCCTATTCGCCGCTCGGCCGAGGCATGCTGACAGGTCAGGTATTCACCGGGGGCCTATCTGGAACCGATGCTCGCCAGCATTTCCCGCGCTTCTCCGCCGAGAACCGCGAGGCAAACCTTCGTCTGGTGGCAAAGATCGAAGAAATTGCGTCGGCCAAGGGCGTGATCCCGGCACAGCTTGCCTTGGCATGGCTCTATGCCAAGTCCAGCTCGCTGAATGCAAAGACCGTTCCAATCCCCGGCACACGCAAGCGCACAAGGATTGTCGAAAACCTCGCGGCAGTTTCGATCGAACTTACCAACGACGAGGTCGCTATGCTGGAGCCGCTTGCTGCGGCAGTGCAAGGCATCGCCGTATAAGACGCTGCGCGGCCGCTGGCCGCGCCGCTTCTTTCACGCCTTGATAGACCCGTCATTCAAATCTTCAGGCGGATCGTTGAGCCG
>NZ_DDHH01000214.1:0-8884 GCF_002338015.1 Rhizobium sp. UBA1881 | reverse complement strand
GAAGGCCGCCTGAGGCCTTCGTGATCCTGGACTGAAAAACGAAAACGCCCGGTCAGCAATGACCGGGCGTTTTGCGTTGATAGCGATGTATGACGCGTCAGTCGGAATCGACGCCGCCTGCCGCGGCACCGCTCTGCAGCTGCTCGAACGAGGGTAGCGGCTGCGCGGCGTGCGATTGCTCCGTCGGGTTCTGCTGCTCCGGCGGCAGCTGCTGCAATGTCGTTGCGGCCGGTCCCTGGTCCGGCTGCACGTCCTTCATCAGGACTTCGACATCGGTGTTCTTGCCGGCCTCGACCTTGAACTCGCGCTGGTAGATCTTGTCCTTGTTGCGCGCCACGGCCGAATACTCGCCTTCGGCAAGCACCATGGTCGGAAACGCACTAACGCTTTCGCCGACGCTGTCGCCCGCCGCCGTCAGGATCGACCAGGCCGTATCGGCGATCGCTTCGCCGCCCTTGTCGGAGACCAGCTTGAAGGTGATCTGCGCCGCCTTGTGCTGGATCGTCGCCTCGGTGAGCTTCCCCGCTTCCACCTGGATGTCGGCACGCACCGATGCGTTGGTCTCGCCGTAATCGGAAACGACGTGATAGGTGCCGGCGTTGAGCCGCACGACCGTGTTCGGCGGCACGTCGGCCATCACCAGACCACGCTCGCCGTCATCGCGAACATCGGCGGAATAGATCGAGAAGCTCAGCTGATCGGGCCGGATTTTCACGTCCGATCCCGAGACGGCATTGAGCAGCAGTCCACCGGCCTCGAGAACCATGGTCTGCTTTTCAAGCGCGCCGTCCTCGGGAACCGAGAGCTTGCGCGTCACGCCAGCGCGGCCGAAGGACACGTTGACGAAATAGTCGCCCGGCGCCAGCTGGAAATCGGCCGAACCACCCTGGGAGCTGGCGATCAGCGGCAGCTTGCCATCGCTGCCCGCGACCGGGCTGAACACATACCAGGAGAGCCCGTCCTTGACGGCGTCGCCTGATGCCGTGAGCTTCGCCTCGAGCGCGACGGAATGCAGCTTCGCGCCCTGGGGCGTCGTGCCGGGCGCGATAAAGGCGTTCAGCTTGGGCATCTTCGTCGTGGTGTCGAGCTGCTTGAACTCCTTGAAGGCATCCTGCGCGCCGGCGCCGGCGGGGATCAAGGCAAGGAGGGCTACGGCAACACTCCAGCGTGCGTATGGCAAAATGCCGAGCATGTGTTTTGCGAACCAATTGACAACTGAAATGACAGAGGCCACTTCAAGACCAACCGGATGGCAAATTCAAGACCCATCCCCGATACCGCGATGAAAATGAGAGTTTCTTGCCTATGAGATCCGATATCAAGCTGATCGACTACCTCGGCGTCCGCCGTTCCATCCCCGCCTTCCAGATGTCCGAGCCCGGTCCCGAAAAGCCCGAGATCGAGGAAATCCTGCGCCTTGCCTCGCGCGTGCCGGATCACGGCAAGCTCGCCCCCTGGCGTTTCATCGTCTATCGCGGCGAGGAACGCGCCCGCATCGGCGAGGAGCTTCTGAAGCTTGCCTTGGAAAAGAACCCCGATCTCTCCGAGGAGATGATCAAGGTCGAGCGCAGCCGCTTCACCCGCGCGCCCGTCGTCGTCGCGGTCATCAGCAAGGCCGGCCCGCACATCAAGATCCCGGAATGGGAACAGCTGATGTCGGCGGGCGCCGTCTGCCTCAACATCATCTTCGCCGCCAACGCCCATGGCTGGGTCGCCAACTGGCTGACCGAGTGGTTCGCCTATGACGAGCGCGCCTATCCGCTGCTGGGCGTCGAGGAAGGCGAAAAGGTCGCCGGCTTCATCCACATGGGCTCGACGACGTTCCCGCCCGTCGAGCGCCCGCGTCCCGAGCTTTCCGATACTGTCACCTGGGTCGGCGGGGAAGGCTGATGTTCTACACGACGGATCAGAACCGGCACGGCCTTGCGCACGATCCCTTCAAGGCGATCGTGTCGCCAAGGCCGATCGGCTGGATCGGCAGCAAGGGCAGGGATGGCACGCTCAACCTCGCGCCATACTCGTTCTTCAACGCCGTGTCGGATCGTCCGAAGCTTGTGATGTTTTCATCGAGCGGCCGCAAAGACAGTTACCGGAACGCCAGCGAAACCGGCGAGTTCACCTGCAACTTCGTGAGCCGCAATCTGATCGACAAGATGAACACGTCCTCGGCCGCCGTCGCCTACGACGTCGACGAGTTCGCTTTGTCGGGGTTGACGCCGAAGAAGGGTGAACTCGTCGATGCTCCCTATGTGGCCGAAGCATTCGCGGTTCTGGAATGCAAGGTCACCGAGATCATCGAGCCGAAGTCGCTGAGCGGCGAGCCGTCGGAAAATGTCATGATCTTCGGCCAGGTCGTCGGCATCCACATCGACGAGGCGATCCTGCGCGATGGCCGTATCGACATGGGTCTGGCGAAACCGGTCGCGCGCTTGGGCTACATGGACTACAGCGAGAGCAGCGACGTGTTCGAGCTCTTCCGACCCAAGGCCTGAAGCGTGCGTCAGTCCTGCTGAACGGTTAAAGTATATGGTGAACCAATCATAAACTTTTTGCCGCTACCGTCATCCTCAACACTTGGGGTGCGAGAGAATCGCACTTGAGGATTGGGGTTCGCGGTGATCGTAGAGGCATTTCTTCGTTGGGTTGAGACTGCCAAGGTTGGAGACCGGGCGAGGGCGGCGAGCGCGCTCGGCCGGGCCTACCTGCAGTCTGAAATGGCTCTGGAAGAGCGCAAGGCCGCCGAAATGGCCATGACCTTCCTGCTCGACGACCCGTCGCCGAAGGTTCGTCTTGCTATGGCCGAAGCCATTGCATGGTCGCCGGATGCGCCCCGCGCCATCGTCCTGTCTCTGGCTGGTGACCAGGCCGAGATCGCCTGCCACGCCATCACCTTCTCGCCGCTTCTGTCGGACGCAGATCTGGTTGATCTCGCAGCACGCGGCAGCGCCGTTACCCGCATGCTGATCGCCGCCCGCTCCAGCATCTCGCGCGCGGTCGCAGCCGCGCTTGCCGAAATCGGCGGCGCGGAAGACGTGCTGTGCCTGCTCGAAAACGAAGGCGCCGCTATTGCTCCGCAGGCGCTGAAGCGCATTGCCGAACGACTGGGCGACGACTGCGAAGTCCGCAACCTCCTGCTCGATCGCCCGGACCTTCCGGCTGATGCCCGTCAGCTCCTGACGCAGCATGTCAGCGACGCTCTCATCAATCTGCCGCTGGCGCAGGCTGCGATCGGAACCGGTCGGCTGCAGCGCGTGGCCCGCGAGGCGACGGAAACCGCAATCGTCGCCATCGCCGGCGAGATCACGCCGCGCGAGGTTGCCGACCTAGTGGAGCATCTGCGCGTCAGCGGACGCCTGACGCCATCCTTCCTGATGCATACGCTGTGCTCCGGCAAGATCGAGTTCTTCGCCGGTGCCATCGTCAATCTCACTGGCTGCGACGAGCGGCGGGTGCGTTCGATCTTGGCGACCGGCCGGATGCACGCCGTGCGCGCGCTTTACGAATCTGCGGGCCTCGCCCGCGATATCAGCGTGATCTTCGTCGAAGCCACCTTGCTGTGGCGCGAGGCGTCGAAATCCACATCAGGCACGATGCTGGCCAATGTCTGCGGCCGGTTGCTACAGAGCTTTCGCAGCCGCAACACCACGCATGGCGCGGTGCAGGAACTGCTGGAGATGGTCGAGAAGCTGCATGTTGCCGAGCAGCGACAGTCGGCGCGTGGATACGCCTACATGACGGCGCTCGCCGCCGCCTGATTTAATTGCTCAAGCGCCTGACGACCCAGGAATAGCTTCCTGTTACGAAGTGCACGGGCGTTGCGAGCGCGGATTTCATCGAATGGCCAGAGGGAAGGTGCGTGCGTACCTCTGCCGCCATTCTGGACGCGAGACCGGAAACCCCGGTCTGCGGCTTTTCCTCGGTGACGGCAGGCGCTGGCGTTGCGGCGACCACCTTAGGCTCGGGCGGCAGCGCGGATGCGGAGGCTCGCAGACGGCGATGACCGTCGGGTAGCTGATGCTCGAATAGTGCTTCAACTGCCGCTCGGAATCGGCATGGCGATGAGGACAGCTTGCATAGGGGCGCTTTCGATATTGAACCGCTCCCCTTAGACGCAGCAATTTCAACCAAATGAAGGCCGCTTTCCGGCATCCATGCGGAGCAAGATTACAATCAGGAAAGGTAGTGTTCCCCTATCAGCCTTCAGCGACGCGGGGCGGTGGCGGAGCTTGCTCGTCGATCAGCACTTGCGGACCGAGATCAGGCTTTTCGGCCGTGCGAACCTCGTGCATCCATTCGCGCCAGATCGCCACCAGAAGCGCCATCAGCACCGGGCCGATGAAGAGCCCGAGGAAGCCCATGGTCTTCACGCCGCCGATCAGACCGAAGAAGGTTGGCAGGAACGGCAGCTTGATCGGGCCGCCCACGAGCTTGGGGCGCAGTGTCTTGTCGACGATGAAGAGTTCGACGGTACCCCAGACGAACAGGCTGACGCCGGCAACGGGCGAGCCGCTGGCAAGCAGGTACAGCGACACCAGTGTGAACGACAGCGGCGCGCCGCCGGGGATCAGCGCCATGATGCCGGTGATGACGCCGAGCGTCACGGGCGAGGGCACGCCCGCCACCCAATAGGCGACGCCGAGCACGATGCCTTCGCCGATGGCGATCAACGTCATGCCCATCACGGTCGAGCTGATCGTGGCAGGCACCACGCGCGAGATCCGCTCCCAGCGGTTTGGCAGGATGCGTTCCCCGAGCATGTCGATCTGGCGGGAGAAGTCCGCGCCGTCGCGATAGACGAAGAACAGCGCGATCAGCATGAAGAGCAACGTCAACAGCAGATGGAAGGCGCCACCGCCAGCGGCGAGCACTGCACGGTAGATATTGCCGATATGCGCGCCGCTCACTGCCTGGATCAGTTCACCCATGCTGCCGGGGCTGCCGATATACTTGACCCAGAGCTCATCGAGGTAGGGCCCGACAAACGGAAAGGCCGAAATCCACTGCGGCGTCGGTTCGCCAAAGCGGTTCACATGGATAAGCCAGCCAACCCATTCGCGCACTTCGCCCGTGGTGTAGGTGACGGCAAGCACGATGGGCGTAATGAGGAAGGTGACGATGAGTATGATCGCGATGGTCGCAGCGACCGTCGTGTTGCCGCCGACCCTTTGCAGCAGCCGGCGATAAAGCGGCCAGCTTGCAAATCCGATGACAAGCGCGGCCAACACCGGCACGACGAAGCCATAGAAGAAATAGACGCCGGCGGCCACGACAAGGATCAGAAGCCATCGCGCCGCGGAGATCGAAGGGATGAGCGGCGTACGTGCGGGAGAGGATGGACCGATCCACCGCGACTCGCGCTGCATATTGTTGTTCGGAAGGCTCACGTCGTCCTTTTCCCCCTTATTTCACCTAAGGATATGGGCCATGCGTCCTTTGCACGCAAGCGCCATCACCGATTTAAGCCCGATGACGCCCCCGCCGCCGGTCCATCGGCCTGATCCGCAGGCTTCATAACCTTACATCACGCAATCATTACGACAGAAACCCTTCGACATCCTTGTCATGGATCACGCCCGGTCTGCGCGATCGGCGATTTTCGCTGAGATCGCGCCTGTTTCGACCGATATTGGAACGAACTACCGTGATCTGACGGAAATGTGATCCCGCAATATCGGCTGCCACACGCCCGCGAAGCTTCAGCGGATTTCCGTCGGCTGACCCAATCCCACAACAAGCTCTTGCAGCAATGATACGCCTCGACTACTTTGGATCCATGGATACAAATGGAATCATCGCAACGCTTCGGCGCGATATCGAAGCTGGACGTCTCTGCGCCGGCACGGTGCTCAAACAGGAACAGCTGGCGGAACGCTTCGGCGTCAGCCGCCAGCCCATCAGGCAGGCTCTGGACAGGCTTCTGGAATCCGGTCTTCTGGTGCGCCGCCCGGATCGCAGTCTTGCCGTGTCGGGTCTCGACGAGGAGCAGGCGCGTGAGCTTGCCGAGATCCGTTTGTCTTTGGAGACGACCGCCCTGCTGGCGTCGATCGAGGCGCTGACCGAAAGCGATCTGCGCAAGGCTCGACGGCTGAACGAGGATCTGCTCGATGAAGAAGACCCGCCACAGCTCGAGGAACTCGACCTTGCATTTCACCGCACACTCTACGGCCGCTGCGGCAATGCGAGATTGCTCGAAATGATCGATACATTCCGCCGTGAATCCCGCCGGGCCTATGCGCAGCAACCGAAGGGCTCCGAGGCCCGCCCGACCCTTTATGGGGAGCATCAGGCGATCATCGAGGCATGCGCCACGCGAGACGCCGATCTGGCGCGCCAGGCGCTTTCGCAACATCTGCAATTGACGACCGCAAGGCTTACCCGCGAAGGAGAAAAGGAATGACGACGTTTTCGGCACAGGTGGCGTGGAAGCTGGGCGAGGGTAGCTTTATCGACGGACGCTATAGCCGTGGCCACAACTGGACCTTCGACGGCGGCATTACGGTCCCGGCTTCCGCATCGCCGCACAATGTGCCTTTGCCCTATGCGGTCGCAGAGAATGTCGATCCGGAGGAGGCCTATGTCGCCGCGCTCTCCAGCTGCCACATGCTGTTCTATCTCTGGATTGCGTCGAAAAAGCGCATTGGCATCGACAGCTATGTCGATGATGCGGTCGGCGTCATGGAGAAAGTCGATGGCCGCATCATGGTCAGCCGCGTCGAGTTGCGGCCGAAGGTCGGCTACACCGGTGAAGTTCCAAGCCGTGAACTCGAAGAGCACATGCACCATCAGGCGCACGAACTCTGCTTCCTCGCCAATTCGGTGAAGACGGTGATCGAGATCAGGCTCGACTGAGCCTGATCCTAAACCTCGGCGTCAGATGTCGAGGTTTTCTGCGAATGCGGCGCGATCCTGGATGAAGCGGAAGCGGGCTTCCGGTTTCGTACCCATGAGATCGTCGACCGCCGTGCGCGTGCCCTCGAAATCCACCTCGTCGATCAGCACGCGCAACATGGTGCGCTTGCTCGGATCCATGGTGGTTTCCTTGAGCTGCGCCGGCAGCATTTCGCCGAGACCCTTGAAGCGGCTGATTTCCACCTTGGTCTTGCCCTTGAACTCCGTCTCCATCAATTCGGCGCGGTGGCGGTCGTCACGCGCGTAGGCCGACTTCGCGCCCTGCGTGATCTTGTAGAGCGGCGGGACGGCGAGGAACAGGTGGCCGCCGCGCACCAGCTCCGGCATTTCCTGATAGAAGAAGGTGATGAGCAGCGATGCGATATGCGCGCCATCGACGTCGGCATCGGTCATGACGATGATGCGTTCGTAGCGAAGATCTTCCTCGCGGTATTTCGAGCGCGTGCCGCAGCCGAGCGCCTGGACGAGATCGGAGAGCTGCTGGTTGGCGCCAAGCTTTTCGCGACCGGCGCTGGCGACGTTGAGGATCTTGCCGCGCAGCGGCAGGATCGCCTGGTTGGCGCGGTTGCGCGCCTGCTTGGCGGAGCCACCGGCCGAATCCCCTTCGACGATGAAGAGCTCAGCGCCCTGGGCGGTGTTCTGAGAGCAATCGGCAAGCTTGCCGGGCAGACGCAGCTTGCGCACGGCGGTCTTGCGGTTGACTTCCTTTTCCTTGCGGCGGCGGAGGCGCTCTTCTGCGCGCTCGATCACCCAGTCGAGCAGCTTGGCCGTCTCGTTCGGATTGTCGGCGAGATAATGGTCGAAGGGGTCGCGCAGCGCGTTTTCGACGATGCGCTGGGCTTCGACGGTCGCAAGCTTGTCCTTCGTCTGGCCGACGAATTCCGGTTCGCGGATGAACACCGAGAGCATGCCGACGGCCGAGATCATCACGTCGTCGGTGGTGATCTGCGCGGCGCGCTTGTTCTGCGTCAGTTCGCCATAGGCCTTCAAGCCCTTGGTCAGCGCGATACGTAGGCCGGCCTCATGGGTGCCGCCTTCGGGGGTCGGAATGGTGTTGCAATAGGAGTGAACCTGTGGATCGCCGCCGTACCAGGTGATCGCCCATTCGAGCGAGCCGTGGCCGCTGGTCTTCTCCGTCTTGCCGGCGAAGATCTCGCGGGTGACGGTGAACTCCTTGCCCATCGTCGCCTGCAGATAGTCCTTCAGGCCGCCGGGGAAGTGGAAGACCGCCTTGTCGGGGATTTCGCCGCCTTCCTGCACGACACCAGGGTCGCAGCTCCAGCGGATCTCGACGCCGCCGAACAGGTAGGCCTTGGAGCGCGCCATGCGGAACACGCGGCCGGCATCGAACTTGGCGTGATCGCCGAAAATCTGCGGGTCGGGATGGAAACGGACGCGCGTGCCGCGGCGGTTGTGAACGTCACCGAGTTCCTCGAGGCCGCCCTGCGGGATGCCGCGCGAAAAGCGCTGGCGGTAGAGCTTGCGATTGCGCGCGACCTCGACTTCGAGAACGTCCGAGAGCGCGTTGACGACCGATACGCCGACGCCGTGCAGACCGCCCGATGTCTCGTAGGCCTTGCCGTCGAACTTACCGCCGGCATGCAGCTTGGTCATGATGACTTCGAGCGTCGACTTGCCGGGAACCTGCGGGTGGTTCTCGACCGGAATACCACGGCCGTTATCGCTGACGGTCAGAAAGCCCATAGCGTCGAGATGCACTTCGATAAAATTGGCGTGGCCGGCCACCGCTTCGTCCATCGAGTTATCGATGACTTCGGCAAAGAGGTGGTGCAGCGCCTTCTCGTCGGTGCCGCCGATATACATGCCGGGACGCATACGTACCGGTTCAAGACCCTCGAGAACGCGGATCGACGACGCGCCGTAGTCTTCCGACGTGGAATTCGCCGGCGGTGCCTGCCGTGGCGCGGCATTGGCGGCAGCGCTCGGCGCAGCCGGAGCGGCGACGGGCGCGGGG
>NZ_DDHH01000171.1:11030-11317 GCF_002338015.1 Rhizobium sp. UBA1881 | reverse complement strand
TCACTAAAATTTTCGACGCGCCGGCATGCCTGGTCGCATTGCTCAGAGCCTCTTGGATAAAGCGATAGACGCAGATCTTGGCGGCCTGCGCCCGGATATCGAGCCGTCCGACTTCCGAGATGATCCTGGTGCGCGAATGCGTCTCGTGCGCCTGGATGGCGCGGCGAACGACATCGTCGCCCGAGAGCATCTCGAGTTCAGGCAGCGTCAGGCCTCGGCAGATGTCGCGGATCTCCTGGATAGCTTCAGTGATCGAGCTGCTGACGAGCGATTCATCGTCGCCCTGT
>NZ_DDHH01000171.1:10602-10874 GCF_002338015.1 Rhizobium sp. UBA1881 | reverse complement strand
CCTTGCCCTTGGCAATCGCTTCCAGCCTCAGCGCGGCAAAGCCCAGCAGTTGCGCCGGGCCGTCATGCAGTTCGGCAGAGATGCGGCGGAGATAGCGCTCGTTGAGTGTTGCCGTGCGCTGGTTTGCCGTGTCGGCGCGCCTTCGCAGAGCCCGGTTGAGGTCGAGCATCCGCGACAGTTCGATGACCTGCTTGTCAAGCGACCGCCGCTGGACGTCGATCAGGTGGCTGCCTCTGGCAACGATGATAAAGAGCAGCGCCAGCATGCCGGCG
>NZ_DDHH01000171.1:0-10415 GCF_002338015.1 Rhizobium sp. UBA1881 | reverse complement strand
GCAGCGCCAGCATGCCGGCGGTCACCGCGCCGACCACGAGCCAGCTCTGCAGCCTGGCAACCGCGAGATCGGAGCGCAGGTCGCTGGCGATTTCGTAGAACTCGGCAACGCCGATGATGTCGCCCGACCAGGGTTCGCGGATCGGGCTGTAGATTTCCAGGAGTGGCTGGCCGCTATCCTGCTCCAGCTGGTTCTCCTCGCCCTCGAGGTCGTCGAATTCTGCATGAACCGAACCGGCAAGCGCCGTGGCAAGCCCTTCAGTCATCGCGAAGTGCTTTCCGACGAGGCTGGGCTCGCTGCTGAAAAGCACCGTGCCATCTGGGCGCCAGATCTTGAATGAATAGAGCCTGCCGCGCAGGACACCCTGCTGTAACGTTTCTGTCAGCGCCAGCTTGGCGCCTTCGCCGAGCGAGGTTGCGGAGGCAAGTTCCTGTGTGAGCGGCGCGATGATGCTATCGACATAGAGTGCCGTGGCGCTGGCGGTGTTGCGCACTGCCGCGGCCTCGATCCGGCTCGTGACCCACAGCCCGATGAGCGCCATGCCAAGCAGAAGCACGAGACCCCCGACAATGCCGAATTGCCACGCCAGGCTAAGCCTTTGGCGCAACATCCTGCGAGGTGGAGTGAGCGAAACGACATTCATGGCGCTAACATATCGATCTTTTCTTGCCAGATGAAGAAGGACCGTTGGCCGTGTGGCACGGACGAAAGCCGGGGACGGTGAGATGTGCCGGGCGCATTGAAGCGTCATCTGAAATATTGAGAATTCGGTAAGGTTCTGGCGCTAGGCTGGTTAGCGTTAACGAAGCCTTACTCGGTAGAAGATGATTCGGCGCATCCTCATTGTTGTGATGATCATGCTGACCACTATCGGCAGTGCACAGCTTTGCCTTGCGAACACGTCCTTCGTAGCCCCTTGCCAAACCGAAGTTCTCACCGAAGGCGACGCCGTGTCTGGTACGGACAACCGCGACATCAGCCATGTCAATGACGCTGAACACTGGACGAGGCGGTCAACTGTTGACGCCTGGCCCGATGCCTGGGAACTAGCCGACGTAAGCTACTATCCCAATCTCCCGATCCATCTGGAAGGCCGGGCGCTCGATCCCATCTATCGGCCGCCAATCGACGGCGGCACGCTTTCTCATCCCAATCCAATAGCCAGAGCAGCCTGACGATCTCCTGTTGATTGAGGGCTGCTCGAGAGAGAGCCCTGATGTTGTTGATTGCTGACGCACCCATGAGCCTGCCTGCATCGCCGCGATATGCCCGGATAACGGGAGCGCGCGCACGATGAGCCTCGTATCGAAAATCATCCTCGCGAAACGTCGCGGCCATCTCAACGTCTCGATACAAAACGGGAAGAGCCGAAAGAAGGTCGATCTCTACAGGCAGGGCAAGACGCGCGTTCTTCTGGTTGCGCTGGCACTCGTCATGGGATTTGGGGCGAGTGCCGTGCGGCTCGTCGAATATGGGGTTCGTGATCCCGAGGCCACATCTGGTATCCTGCCGTCTGACAAGCTACTGGCATCGCGACCAGACATTCTCGACCGGCACGGGCAATTGCTTGCAACCGACGTTCGGACCGTCTCGATGTTTGCCGAGCCCAACAAGATCGTCGATGTTGATGATGCGGTGGAAAAGCTCGCCACCATCTTTCCGGATCTCGATCGCAAGGCAACTTACGCAAAGCTCTCTGTCAAATCATCACGGTTTGCATGGCTTCGCCGGCAGATCACCCCTCGCCAGCAAAGTCAGATCCTTGAGTTGGGGATACCGGGTGTCGGCTTCCGGCCGGAAAAGAAGCGATTTTATCCAGGTGGCAACACGGCCGCGCATGTGCTTGGCTATGTCGATATCGACAATCGTGGCGTTGCCGGGATGGAACGTTACCTCGACCAGCAGGGGCTCCTTGATCTTCGAGCCGCCGGTCTGACAAGCGACATGCCGCTTGAGCCGGTAAAGCTATCCATCGATCTGCGCGTGCAAAACATCGTGCGCGAAGTTGCCGCAGAAGCCATGGTCAAATATCGGGCGGAAGCCGCAGGCGCCGTTATTGTCGACGTGGAGACCGGAGAGGTTCTGGCGATGGCATCGGTTCCCGATTTTGATCCCAACCAGCCTTCGCGCACACTTGCCAACGGGAAGGTCGACAAGGAATACGAGAAAGGCTGGTTCAACCGCATCAGCAACGCGACGTTCGAGATGGGGTCGACCTTCAAGAGCTTCACGCTGGCGATGGGTCTGGACGAGGGAAAGATCAACCTCAATTCCGTCGTCGACGCCACCCGGCCAATCCGCATGGGCGGCTTCATTATTCGGGATTTCAAGGGCAAGAACCGCGTGCTCACCATTCCCGAGGTGTTTCAGTATTCGTCGAACATCGGTACGGCTGCCGTCGCCGACATGGTCGGCATCGACCGGCACCGGGAATTTCTGACCAAGCTGGGGCTGCTTTCCAAGATGGAGACGGAAATGCCAGGCGTGGCGACGCCGACACAGCCGCGAACATGGAAGAAGATCAACTCGGTGACAATTTCCTTCGGTCACGGCGTCGCGACGACGCCTTTGCAAACGGCCGTTGCAGCAGCCTCGTTGATCAACGGCGGCAAGCTAGTCCCACCGACCTTCCTTCCGCGCAGCCCTGAGCAGGCAGGCGATATCGCCAAGCTTGTTCTCAGCGACAAGACAAGCCAGGACATGCGCTATCTTTATGCCTGGAACGGTATCAAGGGATCGGGCCGCAGCGCCCAGGTCGAAGGCTTCAACATTGGCGGCAAGACAGGAACAGCCGACAAGGTCGTCGATGGTCGATATGCGAGCGACAAGAACTTCAATGCGTTTGTTGCGGCCTTTCCGATGGATCGGCCCAAATACATCGTGCTGACCATCATTGACGCGCCGGAGACGGGAGAACATGGCGGCCGCACGGCGGCATCGACGGCAGCCCCGATGATCAAATCGATCATTGGTCGCGCAGCGCCATTGCTTGGGGTCGCACCACGCTTCGGTAGCCCGGATGCTCAGTATCTATTGGCAGACTACTGACCTAATGCCTGCGATGAGCCCAGGGACAACAAGGGTTCGATCACCGTGCTGGAGACTTTGACGCCTTGTGGAGCGGGAAACCAAGGCCGTTGATGCCCTCCTTTAAAAAAACACCCCGCGCATGGCGGGGCAAAAAGGGGGGAAGAGTGGCTACGGGGGACATTTCGCAGCCTTCATATCAATTCACATGACCTCAATTGGTTCCGGGCCCAAACAGTTTTCCGTTCGATGCCTGTCAAAGCTTTGCTTTGGCTCGGAACGAATCACTTCGTCGACAGTTGAGTCGCGTCAGCAGTCATCGAGGTAGAGCGTCATGAATGGCATGCATGAGCCCATCCCAATTGCCCCGCTCCATGTGGATATAGAGGGCGCCGGCAGATACGTTGCAGCAAACAACGTCGAAAACATCGCGGCCCTCTTGATCAGCGTCGAGTGGCCGAACAAGACGCCGCCTGCTTTTCACCGGGCGCTCGTCACGTCGCTCGAGGCGCTCGACCACTCCGTCTCCCCAGCGCAGGCACGCGCCGCCTTCGTCGATGCTGCCCACGCCGCCGGTATGCACGTTATTCCAGATGATATGAGTGAGATCAAAAAGGCGAGCTGACCATCATTCCGCGAGCCCGCTTGATCCACGTTCCAATTGCCCCTCTCACGACTTTCTTTTTGGCAATCGATATCGTCTTGATCGTTGTTGAGTGCGGCAATCAGGTGAGGCGCGTCAGATCTGGATTTGCTTGAACCATCGCGACCAACTCCAGCCCCCGTTTGTACTTGACTGGATCGGAGCGTGCAGCGTTGGCTTGCTGCAGATTGTCCTCGAGGTCGGCTATCTTTACAGGGCAGGCGAGCTTGTTTGCGACTGCGCGGATGACGAACTGATCGTCAGTTTCGTCCTCACGGCGGGTAAGCGCTTCAACGGCGCTGACGACATCGTCACCGAAGCCCTGCTGACGAAGCCGGTCGAAATCCCAGCCGTCACATTTCTCGGCGATGTCGTGAAGAAAGGCATCGGTCTTTTCCTTCGCGCTTTGCATGCGATCAGCCACTCGTTCGCAGTGATCGAAATAGGGCCGGCCAGTCTTGTCCGACTGCCCTTGATGCGCGTCGCGCGACAGCTTTCGGGCCACCTCAAGTTCCCAAGCCTCTCCCGCTGTTTCACCATGTCTCGCCATTGATCGGCCCTCCACAGCAAAAAACGCATCGCGTGTCGTCGTGGTTCCCCGCGTAACTCCTGTCATCGTCCGACCTGCAGTGAGTCCGATCAGTTCTTGCAATCAAATGACGGTTTGCAACCCAAGTTCGACGACACGCCCGGTTGGAAGGCTAAAATAGTCCGTCGCGTTGCCAGCGTTTTGCGCAAGCACGATGAACAGGCGGTCCTGCCAGAAGGGCATCCCGCCTTTTTTGGATGGTAGGATCGTGCGACGCGACAGGAAAAATGACGTCGACATGATGTCGAACTTCAGCCCGAGCTTGCGCACCAGCACCAGGGCGCGCGGAATGTTGGGCGTTTCCATGTATCCGAAGGTGATCACCAGGCGGCTGAACAGCGGACTGAAGCTTTCGAGGAAAATCTTCTCGTCGTCCGGCACGAACGGCTCTGTTGCAGTGATCACGCTCAATATAACGTTGTGTTCGTGCAGGACCTTGTAGTGCTTGAGGCTGTGCAACAGCGCGGTGGGGGCGCCTTCTACATCGCTCGTCAGAAAAATGGCAGTTCCTGGCACCGTCGTCGGCGGCTTTGTCGTCAGCCTCTTTATGATCCCTTCGAGCGGAACTTCATCGGCGCGTGTTTGCGCAGCAAGAAGCCGTCGTCCCGCCATCCATGTTTGCATGATAAGGCCCATGGTGCATGCAACGGTGACTGGAACCCATCCTCCCTCGGGAAACTTGGCAATGTTTGCCATGAAGAACCCTGCGTCGATCAAGAAAAGCGGAGCAATCACGGCTGCCGTACTCAACGTCGTCCATCTCCAAATGTGTCTCATGACAACAAACAACAGGACGCTCGTGATCAGCATCTCGCCGGTAACGGCAATCCCATAGGCGGCCGACAATCCGCTCGAGTTCCTGAAATACAGGACGAGTGCGACGACAAATATGAAAAGGAACGCGTTTACCTGGGGCATGAAAATCTGCCCCTGATGCGTCTGCGAGGTATGCAAGATCTGCAGGCGTGGCAGGAGGTTGAGGTGCATGGCCTGACGAACAAGCGAGTATGCGCCCGAGATCACCGCCTGGCTCGCGATCACGGTTGCCGCTGTTGCAAGGCACACGATCGGCACACGCGCCCACTCCGGATGCATGCCGAAGAACGGGTGGTCGGTCATGCCTGGATTGGCAAGGACAAAGGCACCCTGTCCGAAGTAGTTGAGAAGCAGGCAGGGAAAGACAAGCGAAAACCAAGCGATCACGATCGGCCGTCTACCGAAGTGCCCAAGGTCGACATAAAGCGCTTCGGCGCCGGTCACGGCGAGGAAGACTGCGCCAAGGACGGCAATGGCATGCCCCACATTGTTCGATGCGTAAAGAACGCCATGGAGTGGGTTGATGGCATTGAATATTTCGAGATCATCCATGATGTGGATTGCGCCGCTAATTCCCAGAACCAGGAACCAAACAGCCATAACCGGCCCAAAAACTGCGGCAACGCCGCCCGTGCCGAAGCGCTGAACGAAGAAAAGCACGGCGATGATGGTGACGGTGATGGGAACGATCCATGCCGACAGACCTGGCGCCACAACCTGGATCCCTTCTACAGCCGAAAGGACCGAGATTGCTGGCGTTATGATCGCGTCGCCCAAAAACAGCGATGCGCCCGCAACACCCAGTACGAGGATCCATGCGGGTTTTTCTACAAAGCTCTGTCGCGCAAGTGTCATCAGGGAAAGCGTTCCGCCTTCTCCACGGTTGTCGGCCTTGAGTACAAACGTCACATACTTCACCGTGACGACGATGGTCAGGGCCCATACGATGAGGGAAAGGATACCGAGAACATTTTCCCGGTGTGATCCAGATCCGGCTGTAGCGTGCAATGCCTCGCGAAATGCATAGAGCGGGCTCGTCCCAATGTCGCCATAGACGACACCAAGTGCCGCCAGCACCAGTGAGGGCAGGCCGCTACGGGTTTCAGACGCGAGTTCCGGGTCTTCGGAGCGGAGTTGAGGATAGGTCACCGGGCGGTCCTGATGAAAGCGATTTTGTTTCAGGGTTGTAGCTGATGATATCGCTGAACGCAGGAATGTTCGATTGGTTCGATTGGCTGAACCACAGTATTTGTATGTGTCATGGTAGCCGGGTCTGAACGCGTGGCAGCTTTTCGCTATTTGCCCCCCTCCAAACCCATCGTGCCCGGGAGCTAGAAGCGAACATCGGCGCTTCATTCGATAAACGTCCAACGGTTTCCCCAGTCCATGATTTCACAATCTCGCTCGCATCTTGGAGTGATTTCTTGACTCGTCACCGGAATGAACTGACAACAATTACGGCTAACGCGACCCCATACGCAAACGGGGCTGCTTCATCGGGATCGGCAAATTATCATGTTCGAACTTCAGCAGATCATTGGCGGTAAGCTCGTCTCGGCAAAATCGGGTCGTACCTATCATCGTATTGACCCATACACGGGCAAGGTCGCGAGCCGCGCGCCAGCCTCCGGTTTGGACGACGTGGACGCGGTCGTGTCGGCGGCGGCAGTTGCATTTCCATCATGGTCGCAGACAGGTCCCAGTGAGCGCCGGACGCTTCTGATGAAGGCAGCCGATGTCTTGTCGTCAAAAGCCGATGAATTTGCACGCATCATGATCGAGGAGACTGGCGGCACAGCACCTTGGGCGGGCTTCAATACAATGCTCGCAGCGGGAATATTGCGTGAGGCGGCAAGCATGACCACCCAGATCCAGGGTGAGATTATCCCTTCGGACAAACCTGGCACACTTTCAATGGGCGTGAGGCAGGCGGCAGGCGTCTGCCTTGGGATCGCACCCTGGAATGCTCCGGTCATTCTCGGCACGAGAGCGATAGCAATGGCGCTTGCTTGCGGAAATACGGTGATCTTGAAGGCGTCGGAAGCCTGCCCGGGGATCCATCTCCTCATCGGCCGATCGCTGGTAGAGGCCGGGCTTCCCGACGGCGTGGTAAACGTCATTACGAATGCGCCAGAAGACGCTTCGCAAATTGTCGAGGCTTTGATAGCAGCGCCAGCGGTACGTCGCGTGAACTTCACTGGCTCGACGAAGGTCGGTCGCATAATCGGTGAGCTTTGCGGGCGCCATCTCAAGCCTGCTCTCCTGGAGTTGGGCGGAAAGGCACCATTCATCGTACTTGATGATGCCGACATCGATGCCGCAGTCAACGGCGCAATTTTCGGTGCGTTCGCGAATATGGGCCAGATCTGCATGTCGACGGAACGGATCATCGTCGACGAGAAGATCGCAGATGAATTCGTTGAGAAGCTGGCGGCTCGTGCGAGCAAGCTTCCTGCAGGTGATCCCCGCGGTCATGTCGTTCTCGGCTCGCTCGTCACCCAGCAAGCGGCGATAAAGATGGAAGACTTTATCGCAGATGGTGTTGCCAAAGGCGCCACGCTGGTTGCGGGCGGGAAGCGAGAGGGCTCTGTCGTCGAGGCCACGCTGCTCGATCATGTGAAACCAGGCATGCGAGTCTATGACGAGGAATCGTTCGGCCCTGTGAAGCCCATTATTCGGGTAAGAAGCCAAGCTGAGGCGATAGAGATCGCAAATCAGTCGGAATATGGTTTGTCTTCATCGGTCTATAGCCGAGATGTCCAGCGCGCCATGGCGGTCGCCGCCCAAATCCAGTCAGGCATTTGCCATATCAACGGTCCGACGGTCCATGACGAAGCTCAAATGCCTTTCGGAGGCATGAAAAACTCCGGATATGGCCGGTTTGGCGGCAAGGCTGCGATCAACGAATTCACCGATCTTCGATGGATCACGATCGAGGATCCACACCAGCAATATCCATTCTAGACCGAATGAACCCTCGCTCATGACACGCCTTAGCGGTGCTCGCGCCTTAAACAAAGTCGCTGTCTTCGGCCGATTTTAACCGTAGGTCGAGGCTTCGCGATGATTTTCTAATTTGTAATACTTTTATTCTAGCCACGCCGACATCTTACGTTTAAGTAAGCTGTAATTTAGTTGGTCTTGGTTCGATAACATGAACGAAAAAACAGCGATTGCCGCTCGGGCAGAATTGCTTGCTCTTCTTGCAAACGAGAAGCGTCTTCTCATTGCCTCGCATATTTTAAACCGGGAGCTCAGTGTCAACGAGCTCGCGGAGAAGGTTTCGCTTTCGCAATCGGCGCTTTCTCAGCATCTTGCGAAGTTCCGGGCTGCCAAAGCTGTCACGACGCGACGTGATGCTCAAACAGTTTACTATTCCACTTCGCACGAAGGAGTTCAGAAGGTCCTGGAAGTCCTCAAGGAGTTGTTTGAGCCAGCCGCGGATATCAGAATCAAAAGATCGTTGTAACGTCTGGATGTCAGGCACCTTGCCTGTTTCAGAAACTTGTGATGTATGGCGCCAGCACGCTCGAGAAAACGGCTGGGAGACCAAATGTCGGACGCCAAAGCCTTATTCGTCACGCGGATCGTCGGGGATAGGATGCCCGACGCCGGCCTATTTACCTGGGACATGAACGCCGATCTGGTCTATGCGGACAGTGCTCTTGCTGCGCTATTTGGCCTCGAAGCAGCCGAGACGGAAAGAGGATTGCCAGTACAAGCCTATCTCGATCGAGTGCACCCGGATGACGTTGCCGGACTGGCCAAGCAGATCAGTGATGCCATTGTTGCTCAGCATCCGACCGTTCAGCACTATCGGTCAATGAATGCTGAAGGCTCTTACGTTCGCGTATCAGCCTTTGGCAGGTGCTTTCGCGACCGCAACAACAATCCCATACACTACGCAGGTATCGTCGTACCCTCAGAGGCGCCAGAACCTCCCTCGCATCACTGACGGCCATTCGAGGGCGTCCAAGATCTTCGCTTCGATCATCGGCAGTGGGATGCCGTGATGCGACGGGCACGATTAAGTGCGGCCAAGCGGAACAACTGGGCCGTTGCACCGTTCACGCTCCAAACCAGATGGACGCAGGACGGAGCTTGAGATGTGTGAACACAGCGATGACCGCGACGTCGAAGGCGTTCCGAGCCGAATGTCCTCAAAGACGCAGTTCGCCGAAGGTGGCAATCCACAATCACGACACGTGCTCAAACAATTGGACGTCAAGGCTGAAGCGCCGGAGTGGGATGACCTCTCCCTGATGATGGTACAGGCATTAGAAGGGCGCGCCTGAGCGGCAAGCGATTTGATGTTTGCGGGCGCACTCGGTGCACCCAACAAAGAAATGCGCCATTTCCCGCCAAGCAGCTAAAATGCCGTCTCGGACGCTCAGTGGGAACTCATCTGATGCCCGGGTGATCGACTTCGCGACGGTTGATTGCGCAGCACTACCATTCGATGACGCTTCCATCATAGGCGATGAATGTGCCCGTCTGAGTTTGCCGACTGAGCGTGCGAATGAGCGAGGTGGCTGCTTGCTCTGGGCTGACTGTCGGATGGCCCTTCGAGTATGGCTGCGAGAGCGGCGTTCGAACTGTGCCCGGATGCATCGCCGCTATCACCGCGTTTGGATGGGTTCTCGCCAACTCGATGGATGCCGTCTTCACGATCTGGTTGAGTGCCGTCTTCGATGCGCGATATGAAATCCAGCCGCCCTTCACGTTATCTCCGATCGAGCCGACGCGCGCAGACAGAAACGCTGCCGCCGTGCGGGACTTGCGATCGAGTAGCGGCAAAAAATGCTTGGCGACCAGTGCTGGTCCGACCGCATTGACGCGAAACTGCGAAAGCATGATTTCGGGATCAATCTGACGCAGCGATTTCTCCGGTGGGCAACCATGTGTCGTCAGCATTCCCGTTGCACATATCAGCAGGTGGACCGGGCCATTCGAGAGCCGGTTTGCGTGATCGGCTACACTCGCCTCCGAAAGCAGATCGAACCCGTCCAATTTCCGTGCGATTTCGACCAGCTCGCCGAGATGTGGCTCGCTTTTCAAACGAGCGCAAACGGCAGCTCCGATCCCTCCGCTGGCACCAATGACAACGGCGCGGAAGCCATACGGCAGGGATTGTAGATGAGATTCTGGTTCGGTTGTCATGGCTCTACCACTCAGCGACTTGCTAACTTATCGGGTTGACTAGGCTTGCCGACGGCTCGAACAGAAAGCGACTGCTCATGCTGCACGTCTTACGAAGCGCGCTTTAGATCAGACTACCCAGGTAAGATCATTGATCGAATCGTTTCCGTGTCGTTGCAGGTGCGGCTGCCGAAGCTCATG
>NZ_DDHH01000190.1:0-108209 GCF_002338015.1 Rhizobium sp. UBA1881 | reverse complement strand
GGCTGGCGGATCGAGCCGCCGGTGTCGGTTGCGGTGGCGCCGGCGCAAAGATGGGCTGCAACGGCTGCGGCCGAGCCGCCCGAGGAACCACCGGGAACCAGCTGCTGGTTCGAGCCTGCGGCGCGCCAGGGGTTGATGACCGCGCCGTAATGCGAGGTCTCGTTGGAGGAGCCCATGGCGAACTCGTCCATGTTCAGCTTGCCGAGCATGACGGCGCCGTCGTCCCACAGGTTCTGCGTGACGGTCGATTCGTAATGCGGCTTGAAGCCGTCGAGGATGTGGCTGCAGGCCTGGGTGTGGATGCCTTCGGTGGCGAAGAGATCCTTGATGCCGAGCGGAATGCCTTCGAGCTCGCCACCCTTGCCGCTGGCAAGACGGGCGTCGGAGGCTTCGGCCATCTGCAGGGCCTTTTCAGGCGTCACCTTGATATAGGCGTTGAGCTTGTCGTTGGCCGCCTCGATCGCCGAGATATAGGCTTCGGTGAGTTCGGTTGCTTTGATTTCCTTGGCGCGCAGCTTGGTGCGGGCTTCGGCGATGGTCAGGCTGGTGAGTTCGCTCATGATGGTTCGCTTCAAATCTTGAATGGCAACGAGGTCGGAAAGCGGCGCAAGGCCTTATTCGACGACTTTGGGCACCAGGAAGAAATTCTGATCGGTAACGGGCGCGTTGGAAACGATATCGGCGGCCTTGTTGCCGTCGGTGACGTCGTCGGTGCGCTTCTTCATCAGCATCGGCGTGACCGAGGTCATCGCCTCGACGCCTTCGACATTGACTTCGGAGAGCTGCTCGACGAAGCCCAGGATCCCATTCAACTCGCCGACCATGCGGTTTGCCTCATCTTCGGAGACGGCAATACGGGCAAGGCGCGCAACGCGCTTAACGGTGGCTAGGTCGACGGACATCATATTCTCCGGATGGGATTTTCCCACACGCTATAAAGGCCATGCCCGCTGTGTGCAACGGGCATGGCCTTTCGTTCATTCAGATTTCCGCCCTTTCAACTGAGGGCGAAGTGCGATTGCGTCAGAGAACGACGCTCTCGCTCGGCTTGATCGCCTTCACCTCGGTCTTTGCGCCATCCATGCCGGCGACGAACTTTTCAGGCGTCTGGTCGATGATCGGGAAAGTGCCGTAGTGGCAGGGGATGGCGGTCTTGAAGTTGAAGTAGCGCTGGCAGGCGAGTGCGGCAACGGCACCGCCCATGGTGAAGCGGTCGCCGACCGGGACGAGGCCGATATCGGGCTGGTGCAGCTCGTTGATCAGCGCCATGTCGGAGAAGATGTCGGTGTCGCCCATGGCGAAGATCGAGGCTTCGTCGTCGAAGTGCAGCATCAGGCCATTGGCGCTGCCGAGCGCGTGGGAAACACCGTCCTCGGTGATCTGGGCGGAGGAGTGCAGCGCGTTGGTGAAGGTGGCGGAGAAGCCGCCGAGCGGAACCGTGCCGCCGGTGTTGCCCATCTCGATCTTCGAAATCCCCTTGGTGCCGAGCCAGGAGGCGAGATCGGCGTTGGCGAGGACGACAGCGCCGGTTTCCTTGGCGATGGCGACGGTGTCGCCGACGTGGTCGCCGTGGCCGTGGGTCAACAGGATGTGGGTGACGCCAGCGGTCACGTCCTTGATGTCCTGGCCGGCGAAGGAGCCGTTATGCGTCAGGAACGGGTCGAGAAGGATGGTTGCCTTCGCGGTCTCGATGCGAAAGGCTGAATGGCCTAGCCAAGTGATCTTCATGAAATCTGTCCTTTTATTAAGTGATGCAAAAGCCTGTGTCGATGGGTATGGAGATAACCGATACCGCCGCAAAGAAAAGCGGTCGAGGCTTCAATTTCTTTTGACGGGATGAAACGACGATGACGGTGCTGACGATCGAGGAACTGGCGGCCGCACTTCAGCCGGGACAGGCAATTGCCGGTCTCGACCTCGGCACCAAGACGATCGGGCTTTCGATGTCGGATCTCGGCCGGCGATTCTCGACACCCCGTCCAGTCATCAAGCGTGAGAAATTCACCATCGACGCCGAGGTGCTTCTGAGCTTCGCCCAGAAGGAAAAAGTCGCGGCCTTCGTCATCGGCCTGCCGATGAATATGGACGGATCGGCGGGACCGCGCGTCCAGGCCACGCGCGCCTTCGTGCGCAACATGGAGCAGAAGACGGCCCTGCCCTTCGTCTACTGGGATGAGCGGCTGTCGACGGTTGCCGCCGAGCGGGCGCTGCTGGAGATGGATGTGTCACGCGCCAAGCGTGCCGAACGTATCGATTCGGCGGCCGCGAGCTTCATTCTTCAGGGCGCTCTGGACAGGCTGTCCTTGCTTGGAAGGGCAGCGCTCGAAGAACCGGACGCCTGACGTCCCCGCCACCAGGCGGCAATCTTCTTGCGCCTGCGGAAGGCCATGATGGCGAACACCACGAGGCTATCGACAACGACGGCGCGGGCGACCAGCGGCGGGATGGTTTCGGCCGGAATGCCGAGAATATTGGCATAGACCTGGAAGGTCAGGTCATGGGCCTGGCGCGTGAGCATGAAGATGCCGAAGCTCATGTCGTAGTAGGATAGCCAGTACCAGCCCGCCAGAAACACGATCGGACCGGCCCAGAAGATCAGGAACCACTTCATGCGGTCGCCCCTCTTTGTCGCTTTGCGAATGGCAGATCAAGCGAGACCAGCCATGTCGATAATGCCATCAAACCCAGCACCAGGGCCGGCACCGCGATATCGAGCGCGAGCACGGCAAAGAACATCATCGCGGCAACGAGGAACATGATTCTCGCGATTTTGGTTCGCATGGTTCCAGACAACTCAAACTTTGAAACTGCCTGGTAACCTGACTTCTTAAACACTGCGGCGCAACGTAAACCATTTGTTAAGGTTAACGGCGAAGCGGGAGGCTGTGGGAAAGTTTAGGCCCATTCAGCCGTAAACGCCGCGAACGATGCGTTTCAGTGCCGCTTCTGCCTTCTCCCAGTCCTTCGATGCCTTCAGCGCCAGACCGGCGCACTGCCCGCCGGCTGATGCCGAAAGGACGATATGCTGGATGGCGGCGATGAGAATCGCGTTGACGGCGACGGCGTCGACGCCCTTGGGTGGCGTCAGCGAGCCGCGCATGCGCTCCAGCCAAGTGGCCAGCGCCTTGGAGCGCGCTTCCGAGAGGCGGCGGACCTGCTCGGTGTTTTCAGAGACCTCCCAGGCGACGATGCGGCGCATCAGCGGGTCGTCGCGCAGCGCCTGCAGGAAGAGCAGCGACAGGCGTTCCATCAGGTCGCCATAGGTCAGCAGGAACATGCCGCCGGTATCTTCAGGAATGCGGTCCTTCACCCAAGTGCCGAGATCGGCGCCGATCGCGTCGACCAGCCCGTTGAGGCCGCCGTAGTAGCGATAGATCAGCTGCTTGTCGCAGCCGGCCTTGCGGGCCACGGCGTTGATGCCGAAGTTCTGGAACCCCTCTTCCGCAAGCAGCGCCTTGGCGGCGTTGAGGATCGCCTTTTCTGTCGCGCCACGGTCACGCACACGCTTTTCCGGTTCGGCCTGCGGTGCGCTGGCGATGGGGGTCAAAGGCATGGGGTCATTCAGCATCAGGGACTCGGATTTCAGGTGTCACTCATCGGTGAGTAACAACACCGCTCCGAACCGGCAACGGCGAACCCCTTGAAAGATTGTGGATTGTTTTCAGGCCATGCGAGGCCCGGCAGCGCAATGTCGCCGATCGGCGACATTGATCAGAGCGTCTGACCGAACCAGACGGTGCGCTCGGACGGTTCGACGAGCGACGGACCGAGGCGCGTAAAGCCGCGGGAGCCCCAGAAGCCGATACCGGCGGCATTCGTTGCGCTGGCGCCGAGATGCACGGATTTCACGCCGGCGTCTCTCGCCTGCGAGAGCCACAGGTCGAGCAGCTTCGTTCCCATCCCCTGCCCGCGCAGACGCGACAGCAGGTTCATATGGATATGCGCCGGGAACGCGTCGATGATCGCCGATGGCGTCGACGAAGGATGGTGGATGGCGGCGATGCGTTTCTCGTCGGCGTTCCAGAGTTCGGGATCGCTTTGCGGGCCCGGGTAGGCGCTGCGCAGCGCCGGCCACCAGTCGCGCTCAAGCTGGGCCTGGAACGCACGGGTGTCGTAGACGCCGACGATGTAGCCCGCCACGCCTTCCTCATCCTCGACCACGAAGGCCGTTTCAGGGCTGAGCGTCACGTAAGGCGCGGAATAGATGTGGCCGATGAGCTTACCGTCACCATGCAGTGACGTTGCGTCCTGGCCGGCGTCGCCCGTGACCAGCGAGATGTTGTAGATCTGATCGAGATCGTCGAGTCGGGCTTGGCGCAGCGTTGTCGTCATCAGGATGCCGGCGGATAGAGGAGATCGACGATGTAGCTGGCGTCGAAGCGGCTATCGAGCATGCCGTAGGTGGAGCGCCAGCCGCCGGCGAGACGGGTTTCGATGAAGGCATCGGCGATGCGCCCTGCCCCCAGGCGATAGAGTTCGGCAGCACCGGCCGCGAGCGCCAGCTGCTCGACGAGCAGGCGGGCAGCGCCCTCGTCGCGTTCGCAAAGCGCCATGGCGGCGCGCAGCACGTCGATGGTCTTCTTGCCGGCCGGGCCGAGATCCCTCGCAAGGCCTGCGAAGACGGTCTCGAAGAGATCCTTGCCACGGTTCAGGATACGCAGCACGTCGAGCGCCATGACGTTGCCCGAGCCTTCCCAGATCGCATTGACAGGCGCTTCGCGGTAATGGCGGGCGATCGGGCGCTCCTCGATGTAGCCGCTGCCGCCGATGCACTCCATCGCTTCATAAATGAGCGCAGGCGCGATCTTGCAGCACCAGTATTTGGCAACCGGGGTCATGACGCGGGCATAGGCGGCCTCCTCGGCGCTGCCGCGCGCGCGGTCGAAGGCGTCGGCGAGACGGAAGGAGAGTGCTGTCGCGGCGGCGACGTCGAGCGCCATGTCCGCAAGCACGCGGGTCATGATCGGCTGGCTGACTAGCATCTTGCCGAAGACGCTGCGGCCACGGGTGTGATGCACGGCTTCCGCCAGCGAGGCGCGCATGATGCCAGAGGATGCCAGCGCGCAATCGAGGCGCGTCAGCGTGACCATGTCGAGGATGGTGCGAACACCGGCATCCGGACCGCCGAGCAGGAAGCCGAAGGTATCGCTGAACTCGACCTCGGACGAGGCGTTCGAGCGGTTGCCGACCTTGTCCTTCAGGCGCTGGAACTGCAGGCCGTTGGCCGATCCGTCCTCGAGCAGACGCGGCACCAGGAAGCAGCCCATGCCCTCCTTGGTCTGCGCCAGCATGATGAAGGCGTCGCTCATCGGCGCCGACATGAACCACTTGTGGCCCGACAGGCGGTAGATGCCCTCGCTGACCTTTTCGGCAGACGTCGTGTTCGAGCGGACATCAGTACCGCCCTGCTTTTCGGTCATGCCCATGCCGATGGTGACGGCGGACTTCTGCATGGCCGGCTTGTTCGCCGAATCGTATTTGCGCGACAGGATTCTCGGCGCCCAGTCCTTCTGGACGGCGGGCGACGCGGAGAGAGCGGCAACGGACGCGCTCGTCATGGTGATCGGGCAGAGATGGCCGGTCTCGAGCTGCGAGGAGAGATAGAAGCGAGCTGCGCGGATCTTGTGCGCCTGGTCCTTCGCCTCGGCATCGGCCTGCGGGTCCCAGACGGACGAATGAAGACCAACGGACATGGAGCGGCGCATCAGCGCGTGCCAGGCCGGGTGAAATTCCACGACGTCGAGCCGTTCGCCGCGCGGGCCATGGGTGCGCAGCTGCGGCACGCCCTGGTTTGCCATGCGCGCCAGTTCCTGCGCTTCCGGCGAGGTGACGTAGCGGCCCATATTGTCGAGATCATCGCGAATGCCGCGCGGCAACGCACTAGTGAGGTCGACGATCAGCGGATCGGACCTGTAGGCGTTGATGCCGGACCAAAGGCTCGGCTGGTTGAGTTCGGCGAGTTTTTCTTCAGCGGATGTCATGAATCGCTTCTAGAGTATGAGGCGGGCAAAGGGAAACCGGAAGTTTGGCACTCCTTGTGCTTTAGCCCAATTGCGACAAAATTGCAGGGGGAGAGCGCGGTTTGCCCACAGCGCATGCTTGCCGCCGCCGCACGCACTCTTTATAGAGCCGCTGACGACAGCATAGAGGCAGGTTCATGGTCTTCTTTCCCCACCGCCACCTCATCGGTATCAAAGGGCTCACAGAGCAGGATATCACCTTTCTCCTCGACAAGGCCGACGAGGCCGTCAAGATCAGTCGACAGCGAGAGAAAAAGACGTCGACCCTCAGGGGACTGACGCAGATCAATCTGTTTTTCGAAGCATCCACCCGCACGCAGGCCTCCTTCGAGCTTGCCGGCAAGCGCCTCGGCGCCGACGTGATGAACATGTCGGTCGGCAATTCCTCGGTGAAGAAGGGCGAAACGCTGATCGACACGGCGATGACGCTGAACGCGATGCGCCCCGACGTGCTGGTTATCCGGCACTCCAGCGCGGGCGCCGCGGCACTGCTCGCGCAGAAGGTCTCCTGCTCGGTGGTCAATGCCGGCGACGGCCAGCACGAGCATCCGACACAGGCGCTGCTCGACGCGCTGACGATCCGCCGCGCCAAGGGCAAGCTGTCTCGCATCATCGTCGCCATCTGCGGCGACGTGCTGCACTCGCGCGTGGCGCGCTCCAACATCCTGCTCCTCAACGCCATGGGCGCCAGGGTTCGCGTCGTGGCACCGGCCACGCTGCTTCCTGCCGGGATCGCCGACATGGGCGTCGAGGTCTTCCATTCGATGAAGGAAGGCCTCAAGGACGCCGACGTCGTCATGATGCTCCGCTTGCAGCGCGAGCGCATGTCCGGCGCCTTCGTGCCGTCGGTGCGAGAATACTTCCACTTCTACGGTCTCGACGCGGAAACGCTGAAGGCGGCGAAGGAAGATGCGCTGGTCATGCACCCTGGACCGATGAACCGCGGGGTGGAAATCGCCTCCGAGGTCGCTGACGGGCCGCAGAGCGTGATCGCCGAACAGGTCGAAATGGGTGTCGCCGTACGCATGGCTGTCATGGAAACGCTGCTGATCTCGCAGAACCAGGGTCCCCGCAGCGAAGGAGCCGGCGCATGAGCAACTCGATCGTCTTCAAGAACGTTCGCATCATCGACCCCTCCCGCAATCTGGACGAAGTCGGCGCGATCGTCGTCGAGGACGGCGTGATCGTCGCATCCGGCAAGGATGCGCTGAACGAGGCCGTGCCCGCCGGCGCGACGGTGCGCGACTGCACGGGGCTTGTCGCGGCACCCGGTCTCGTGGATGCGCGCGTCCATATCGGCGAGCCTGGAGCCGAGCATCGCGAAACGATCGAGTCGGCCAGCCGGGCCGCTGCCGCGGGCGGCGTGACCTCGATCATCATGATGCCCGATACCGATCCCGTGATCGACGACATCGCGCTGGTGGAGTTCGTGAAGAAGACCGCCCGCGACAAAGCGCTGGTCAATGTCTATCCGGCAGCGGCGATCACCAAGGGTCTCGCCGGCGAGGAGATGAGCGAGATCGGCATGCTGATGGAAGCCGGCGCGGTGGCCTTCACCGACGGCCGCTCCAGCATCCACGACGCGCAGGTTCTGCGCCGGGTGATGACCTATGCGCGCGAATTCGGCGCGGTGATCTCCTGCGAAACACGCGACCAGCATCTGGCCGCCGGCGGCGTCATGAACGAGGGGCTGTTCGCAAGCTGGCTCGGTCTCAGCGGCATTCCGCGCGAGACAGAACTGATCCCGCTGGAGCGTGACCTGCGCATCGCCAAGCTGACGCGCGGCAAGTACCACGCGGCGATGATCTCGGTGCCCGAATCCGTCGAGGCGATCGAGCTGGCGAAGAGCCGTGGCGCGACGGTCACCTGCGGCATCTCGATCAACAATCTGGCGCTCAACGAAAACGACATCGGCGAGTACCGTACCTTCTTCAAGCTCTATCCGCCGCTGCGTTCGGAAGACGATCGCGTGGCGATGGTGGATGCGCTGGCGCGCGGAGCGATCGATATCATCGTGTCCTCGCACGACCCGCAGGACGTCGATACCAAACGCCTGCCCTTCGGCGAGGCTGCCGACGGTGCCGTCGGGCTCGAGACCATGCTCGCGGCAGCGCTTCGCCTGCACCACAGCGGGCATGTGACGCTGATGCGCCTGATCGATGCGATGTCGACGCGGCCGGCGCAGATCTTCGGCCTCGATGCTGGCACGCTGAAGCCCGGCGCCAAGGCGGATATCGTGCTGATCGATCTCGAAGAGCCTTGGATTGTCGCCAAGGACATGCTTCTCTCGCGCTCGAAGAACACGCCGTTCGAGGACGCGCGCTTCAGCGGACGTGCGGTCGCGACCTATGTCGCCGGCCAGTGCGTGCATACATTATAAGAAGACAAGTGGGGGAACATGGGCGCTGATCTCATGACGTGGCAGATCACCTGGCAAATCGCGCTGGCGGCGGCCGCCATCGGCTATCTGCTGGGCTCCATTCCGTTCGGACTGATCCTCACGCGCGCAGTCGGGCTCGGCGATGTGCGCAGCATCGGCTCGGGCAATATCGGCGCGACCAATGTTCTTCGGACCGGCAACAAGAAGCTGGCGGCGGCGACGCTGCTGCTGGACGCGCTGAAGGCATCGGCGGCGGCGTGGATCGTCTCCTACTTCTTCGGCTCGGAAGCCGCCGTCATCGCCGGCTTCTTCGCCTTCATCGGCCACCTCTTCCCCGTCTGGATCGGCTTCAAGGGCGGCAAGGGCGTCGCCACCTATATCGGCACGCTGCTTGGCGTCGCACCGCTGATGGTTCTCGCCTTCGCGGCGGTCTGGCTCGGCGTTGCTTTCCTGACCCGTTATTCTTCTCTTTCCGCACTGGTTGCAATGCTTGTCATTCCGGTTGCATTGTGGATACTGGGTGCAGAGAAGGTTGCAGCGATCATGGCGATCATGACGGTGATCTCCTACTGGAAGCACAAGGCCAACATCAGCCGTCTATTGAGCGGCACGGAAAGCAAGATCGGGGCAAAGGGATAGGATAGATGGACGCACGCAGCGCAAGGCCAAAAGGAATTGCGCTGACGGACAGGCAAAGGATTGCCTGGTTGCGTCTCATCCGCTCCGACAATGTCGGCCCGGCCACCTTTCGTGATCTCATCAATCATTTCGGTTCTGCGGAAGCAGCGCTTGCCGCCCTGCCCGGCCTTTCGGCACGCGGCGGCGCAACGCGGGCGATCCGGATCGCCACCGAGAGCGAAGCGCTGAAGGAACTCGATGCGGCGCACAGGTTCGGCGCGCGCTTTGTCGGCATCGGCGAGCCGGAATATCCGCAGGCGCTGAAACAGATCGACGGGGCGCCGCCACTGCTCGCGGTAAAAGGAAATCTCGCGGCAACGGCGCAGCCGGCCGTCGGCATCGTCGGTTCGCGCAATGCTTCGATATCAGGCGCGAAGTTCGCGGCGATGATCGCGAGAGAATGCGGGCGTGTCGGTTATGCTGTTATCTCCGGCCTTGCGCGTGGCATCGATACGGCCGCCCATCGCGCCAGCCTCGACACCGGCACGATCGCCGCCATGGCTGGCGGGCTCGATCAGCCCTACCCTCCCGAAAACGCCGGACTGCTTGAGGAAATCTGGAACGGCAACGGCCTGGCCGTTAGTGAAATGCCGTTCGGCTGGGAGCCTCGCGCACGTGACTTTCCGAGACGCAACAGGCTGATCGCCGGCATCTCGCTTGGGACGGTCGTGGTGGAAGCAGCGACGCGATCGGGCTCGCTGATCACGGCGCGGCTCGCCGGAGAGTTCGGCAGGCTGGTCTTTGCGGTTCCCGGCTCGCCGCTCGATCCACGATGCCACGGCACCAACGGGTTGCTGAAGGATGGCGCGATGATCGTTACCGCGCCGGACGATGTCATCAGCGCGCTTGCGCCGATATCGCAGCTCGACCTGTTTACCGCGCCGCTTGCCGAGGAGCCGGAACGCGGCGGCGGATCGTCGCTGCTGCCGCCTGATGAGACCGACAGGGCGCGCATCATCGACGCTCTTGGGCCGACGCCCGTGGAGATCGACGATATCATCCGGCACACGGAGCTCAGCGCCTCGGCCGTCTATCTCGTGCTGCTGGAGCTCGACATTGCCGGGCGGCTGCACCGACACCCAGGCGGGATGGTGTCCATTGCAATGGAGGTGTGACGACTTACATATGGGCGAGTTACATCCGGGCCACTTACATACGAGCCTGGAGATCGCCGGCTTCGACATATGCCATCTCGATCAGATAGCAGAGCATGTCGGCCTTTTCCTTTTCCGCCACCTGACGCAACTCGGCGAGCATCTGGCGGATGAAGGCAATGTTCTCGCGGGAGCCGGATCGGCCGGTATCCTTCTTTGCGTACTTAACCGTCATGAAAGCACTCGCGCCCCAATTGGGAAGGGTTGATCGTCGCAGCCTGAACCACACGCGAAAAACGATATCGCAATAATCAGAAATTGCAATATGCGTCATATCGTCTTTTGGTTGCAACGCGTTGCAATGCGTAAAAATGCACTCAAAGTACTTGACCGAAACGAATTCCCTGTCCATGTCGGAGAACCGGCGACCGTGACACGGCAGGTCCTCTGCCCTGATATAGGCCGGCTGGCATCCATTTTTAGAGAATCATCATGAATGTTGTAGTGGTGGAATCGCCCTCGAAGGCCAAGACGATCAACAAGTATCTGGGACCCGGATACAAGGTGCTCGCCTCCTTTGGCCACGTCCGCGATCTCCCCGCCAAGGACGGCTCCGTGCTGCCCGACCAGGATTTCGAAATGCTGTGGGAGGTCGATGGGGCCTCGGCCAAGCGTATGAAGGACATCGCCGACGCGGTGAAGTCCTCCGACGGCCTGTTCCTCGCAACCGACCCTGATCGCGAAGGCGAAGCGATCTCCTGGCATGTGCTCGATATGCTGAACAAGAAGCGCGTGCTCGGCGGCAAGACCGTCAAGCGCGTCGTCTTCAACGCGATCACCAAGAAGGCCGTGCTCGACGCGATGGCCGAGCCGCGCGATATCGATGTGCCGCTGGTCGACGCCTATCTGGCGCGCCGCGCTCTCGACTATCTGGTCGGCTTCAATCTTTCGCCGGTGCTCTGGCGCAAGCTGCCCGGCGCCCGCTCGGCGGGACGTGTTCAGTCGGTGGCGCTGCGCCTCGTCTGCGACCGCGAATCCGAGATCGAGCGCTTCGTCTCCGAGGAATACTGGAACATCTCGGCGCTGCTGAAGACACCGCGCGGTGACGAGTTCGAGGCGAAGCTGGTTGCGGCGAATGGCAAGCGGTTGCAGGCACGTTCGATCGGCAATGGCGACGAGGCCGGCAAGCTGAAGGCGCTGCTCGAAGGCGCGTCCTACGTCGTCGACACCGTCGAGGCCAAGCCAGTCAAGCGCAACCCGGGACCACCCTTCACAACCTCCACGCTGCAGCAGGCCGCTTCCTCGAAGCTCGGCTTTTCGGCATCGCGCACCATGCAGGTCGCGCAGAAGCTCTACGAAGGCTTCGACATCGGCGGCGAGACGGTCGGTCTGATCACCTACATGCGTACCGACGGCGTGCAGATGGCGCCCGAAGCGATCGATGCGGCGCGTGGCGCCATCGTCGACCAGTTCGGCCAGCGCTACCTGCCGGAGAAGGCCCGCCTCTATTCGACCAAGGCGAAGAACGCCCAGGAAGCCCACGAAGCCATCCGCCCGACGGACTTCAACCGCTCGCCGGACAAGGTTCGCCAGTATCTCGACGCCGACCAGATCAAGCTCTACGACCTGATCTGGAAGCGCGGTATCGCCAGCCAGATGGCGTCGGCCGAGATCGAGCGCACGACCGCCGAGATCATCGCAGACAACAACGGCGAGAAGGCCGGATTGCGCGCCGTCGGTTCCGTCATCCGCTTCGACGGCTTTATCGCCGCCTATACGGACCAGAAGGAAGACGGCGAGCAGAGCGACGACGGCGACGAGGATGGCCGCCTGCCGGAGATCAATGCGCGCGAAAACCTCGCCAAGCAGAAGATCAATTCGAGCCAGCACTTCACCGAACCGCCGCCGCGCTACTCGGAAGCGTCGCTGATCAAGAAGATGGAAGAGCTCGGCATCGGCCGCCCGTCCACTTATGCCGCGACGCTCGCGACCCTTCGCGACCGCGAATATGTGATCATCGACAAGCGCAAGCTGATCCCGCACTCCAAGGGACGGCTGGTGACGGCGTTCCTCGAAGGCTTCTTCACCAAGTATGTCGAGTACGATTTCACGGCTGATCTCGAAGAGAAGCTCGACCGGATTTCCGCCGGCGAGCTGAACTGGAAGCAGGTTCTGCGCGACTTCTGGAAGGATTTCTTCGCGCAGATCGAAGACACCAAGGAACTGCGCGTCACCAACGTTCTCGATTCGCTGAACGAATCGCTCGCGCCGCTGGTGTTTCCAAAGCGCGAGGACGGCAGCGATCCCCGGATCTGCCAGGTCTGCGGCACGGGCAACTTGTCGCTGAAGCTCGGCAAGTACGGCGCCTTCGTCGGCTGCTCGAATTACCCCGAGTGCAATTACACGCGCCAGCTTTCTTCCGAAGGCGGCGCGGAGGCAGAGGGTGCTGCGCTGAACGAGCCGAAGGCGCTCGGCACCGATCCCGTCACAGGCGAGGAACTGACGCTGCGCTCAGGCCGCTTCGGGCCTTACGTCCAGCGCGGCGACGGCAAGGAGGCCAAACGCTCCTCTCTGCCGAAGGGCTGGAAGCCCGAGGATATCGACTATGAAAAGGCGATGGCGCTGATTTCGCTGCCGCGCGATATCGGCAAGCATCCGGAATCGGGCAAGATGATCTCGGCCGGCATCGGCCGTTATGGACCGTTCCTGCTGCATGATGGCGGTTACGCTAATCTCGAGACCGTCGAGGACGTCTTCAGCATCGGCCTCAACCGCGCGGTCACCGTGATCGCCGAAAAGGCCGCGAAGGGTCCCGGCGGGCGTGGTCGCACGGCAGCGGCCGCCCTGAAGGAGCTCGGCGAGCATCCCGATGGCGGCGGCGCAATCACCGTGCGCGACGGCAAGTACGGCCCCTACGTCAACTGGGGCAAGGTCAACGCGACGCTGCCCAAGGGCACCGACCCGCAGGCGCTGACCGTCGAGGAAGCCGTGGCGCTGATCACCGCCAAGGCCGGCAAGGCGCCGGCGGCCAAGAGCAAGGCGAAGCCGAAAGCGAAGGCCAAGGCTGCGGCGAGCGATGACGAGAAGCCGGCAAAGGCAGCCGCCAAGCCGAAGGCAAAAGCCAAGGCGCCCGCCAAAAAAGCTGCGGCACCCGCAAAGAAGAAAAAGAGCGAAGAGTGACCAGAATCCCGCGGGAACCAAAGGGCATGGGCAAGCGTCCCGACAAGACGGGACGCTCCAGCAGGGCGCCCGCCGTCGAGCCACTCAACATCCAGCACGGCGCGCTTCCCTCGCGCGAAGTGATCCTGCGCTTCATCGCCGATCACCCGCAGAAGGCCTCCAAGCGCGAGCTTGCCAAGGCCTTCGGGCTGAAGGGTGACAGCCGCGTCGAGCTCAAGCACCTGCTGCGTGATCTCGAACAGGAAGGCATGCTGCAGAAGACGCGCAAGTCGCTGATCCGCCCCGGCGCGCTGCCGCCGGTCACCGTGCTCGACATCACCACGCGCGACAAGGACGGCGGACTGATCGGCCGTCCGGCGGAATGGTCGGACGAGATGGGCGTCGCGCCTGCCGTCTCCATTCGGCAGTCCTCCTCGCCCGCCGGCCGCAACGGCAAGGGCAAGGCGCCCGTCGCCGGCATGGGCGACCGCATTCTCGCGAAGATTTTTGCCGCGACCGATCGCGGCGGTCCGGCCTATACGGCGCGCATCATCAAGATCCTCGACAAGCGCCGCGGCGCGCTGCTCGGCGTCTTCAAGGACGCGCCCGGCGGCGGTGGACGCTTGCTGCCGATCGAGCGGCGCGGCGAGGAAATGCTGATCGACCCCGATGACAAGGGCGACGCCAAGGACGGCGATCTGGTCGAGGTCGAAGTCGCGCGCCTGCGCAGCTTCGGACTGCCGCGCGCCAAGGTGCTCTCGATCGTGGGCTCGGTCGCTTCGGAAAAAGCGATCTCGATGATCGCCATCCATGCCCATGGCATCCCCTATATCTTCCCGCCGGCCGTGGTTGCCGAGGCGGATGACGCCAAGCCCGCGACCATGTCGCACCGCGAGGACTGGCGCGACGTGCCGCTCATCACCATCGACCCGGCTGATGCCAAGGACCATGACGACGCCGTCTATGCCGAGCACGATCCCTCGCCCGACAACGAAGGCGGCGTCATCGTCACTGTGGCCATCGCCGATGTCTCCTACTACGTGCGCCCTAATTCGCCGCTCGACCGCGAGGCGCTGAAGCGCGGCAACTCGGTCTACTTCCCCGACCGCGTCGTTCCCATGCTGCCAGAGCGGATCTCCAACGATCTCTGCTCGCTGCGCGAGGGACAGGACCGTCCGGCGCTGGCCGTGCGCATGACCTTCTCGAAGGAAGGTCGCAAGGCGGGACACACCTTCCATCGCGTGATGATGAAGAGTGCCGCCAAGCTCTCCTACCAGCAGGCGCAGGCCGCGATCGACGGCAATCCCGACGACAAGGCCGGGCCGCTGCTGGAGCCGATCCTGAAGCCGCTGTGGCATGCCTATGAGGTGATGAAGCGTGGCCGCGAGCGCCGGCAGCCGCTGGAACTCGACATGCCTGAGCGCAAGATCCAGCTGAAGCCCGACGGCACCGTCGACCGCGTTGTCGTGCCGCCGCGTCTCGATGCGCACAAGCTCATCGAAGAGATGATGATCCAGGCCAACGTCGCGGCCGCCGAGACGCTGGAAAAGAAGAAGCAGCCGCTGATCTATCGCGTGCACGACGGCCCGTCGCTCTCCAAGCAGGAAATCCTGCGCGAGTTTCTGGCAACGCTCGGCATTACGCTCGCCAAGGGCGGCAACATGCGCGCCAACAACTTCAACGGCATTCTCGCCAAGGCCGAGGACACGCCACACCAGACGATGGTCAACGAGATGGTGCTGCGCTCGCAGAGCCAGGCGATCTATAGCCCCGAGAATATCGGGCACTTCGGCCTGAACCTGATGAAGTACGCGCACTTCACCTCGCCGATCCGCCGCTATGCCGACTTGATCGTGCATCGCGCGCTCGTCGGCTCGCTCGGCTTCGGCGAAGGTGGGATCACGCCCGACGAAGAAGCGGCGCTCGACGATATCGCAGCGGAGATCTCCACCTTCGAGCGGCGGGCGATGGCCGCCGAACGCGAAACGGTCGACCGCCTCATCGCCCATCACCTTGCCGGCCGTATCGGCGAGGAATTCGATGGACGCGTGGGAGGTGTGACGAAATCGGGACTATTTGTCGCCCTGCCGGACTATGGAGCGGACGGCTTCATTCCTATATCTACACTGGGAATGGACTACTTCATCTATGATGAGGCGCATCAGGCACTGTCAGGTGAAAAGACCGGCCTCGGCTACCGCCTGGGAGACAGTGTCAAGGTGAAGCTGGTGGAAGCCATTCCGCTGGCCGGCGCGCTTCGGTTCGAGATGGTGAGCGAGGGGCGCAAGATGCCCACCGCCGTGCGTTCATTCCACAAGGGCGGCCGCCGCGACGCAAGCCGCGCGCGCAAGCAGGCCGGGACAAGACCCCCGAGAGGGCGTCGATAGGCGTTTTGGGACGCCGGGAAGGAAGTGCAGTCATGACGACCACCTCGAACAGCCAGGCGATCCAATACGGCGATGTCGATGAAACCAAGCGCCCGCTCGGCCAATCGATCAAGCGTGGCCTTCTCGGCCGTTGCCCGGCTTGTGGCAGCGGCAAGTTGTTCCGCGCCTACCTGAAGCCGGTGGACAATTGTGCCGCCTGTGGCGAAGCCATGCACCACCATCGCGCCGACGACCTGCCGCCCTACATCACCATCGTCATCGTCGGCCACGTGATCATCGCCGGCTACATGATGACCGATCTGATCTGGCCGATGCCGCTCTGGCTCACTTTCGCCATCTGGACGCCGCTGACGCTGCTCGCCACGCTGCTGATCATCCAGCCGATCAAGGGCGGGGTCATCGGGCTGCAATGGGCGCTGAAGATGCATGGTTTCGGCGGCCATAGCGATGAGCAGGATCAGTACGAAATCCCCGGCCGCCGGCATCAAGGCTGAAGACTTTCCTTGAACCTTCACCATCACGACATATTTGGCGTGTAGCAGCGCCGGATGTGCTGCGAACTCTGTTTGAGGCACCATGTCAACGCGTGCGATGGTAGGCTTATTTGACTGAATCTCGTCCACCGCAATCAGATCATTGCAGCCAACCTTGTTCATCTAGTAAAGCACACACGTCATCTGGGTCTGAGCCGTCATCTGAGGCTGGCATGACCATGGGGGCAGATGTGGCTTTCGGGTCGCGTTTGTGCGCAGCAGTTCTGTAGGGGTGGATATATGTCTCAGCCGCGAAACGGCACACCGGGCGATGTCGAAGAAATCCATTGGCCGTCTCTGGTAGCCGCCGTTTCATCGATCTCAGCGGTCGGTATCGCGATCGGACTGGGGTTGCCGCTTCTGAGCATCATCCTTGAGAAGCGCGGCATCCCCTCGACCCTGATCGGTCTCAATACGGCGATGGCTGGTGTCGCGGCTATGGTGGCCGCGCCGATCACGACGAAGCTCGCCCATGCCTATGGCGTGGCGCAGACGATGCTTTGGGCAGTGGTGGTGTCGGCAATCAGCGCCGTCAGTTTTTACTATGCGCAGGACTTCTGGATGTGGTTCCCGCTGCGCTTCGCCTTCCATGGCGCCACGACCACGCTGTTCATTCTCTCCGAGTTCTGGATCAACGCCGCCTCGCCGCCATCGAAACGCGGCTTCGTGCTTGGCATCTATGCGACCGTGCTCTCGCTAGGCTTCGCGGCGGGCCCCCTGCTCTTCTCCGTTCTCGGCAGCGACGGCATCCTGCCCTTTGCCGTCGGCGCCTGCGCCATTTTGATGGCGGCCATTCCGATCTTTGTCGCACGCCATGAAAGCCCGGTGCTCGAAGAGAAGCCGGAGCTGCATTTCATGCGCTATGTCTTCCTGGTGCCGAGCGCTACGGCCGCCGTCTTCATTTTCGGCGCGGTGGAAGCCGGCGGACTGGCGCTGTTTCCGATCTACGCGGTGCGCGCTGCCTTCACCGAGACTCAAGCGGCGCTTCTGCTGACGGTCATGGGGATCGGCAACATGATCTTCCAGATCCCGGTGGGGATGCTTTCCGACAAGATGAAGGACAAGCGCCCGCTCTTGGCCGGCATGGCCTTCATGGGCCTGATCGGCTCTCTGATGCTGCCCGTGCTCTCGCACAGCTGGGTGCTGATGGCCGGCGTCCTGCTCTTCTGGGGTGGCTGCGTGGCCGGCCTCTATACGGTCGGGTTGAGCCATCTCGGCTCGCGCCTCACCGGTTCCGACCTTGCCGCCGCCAATGCCGCCTTCGTCTTCTGTTATGCCGTCGGTACCGTTGCAGGCCCGCAAGTCATCGGCGCGGCCATCGATGTGGCCGGAAACAACGGCTTTGCCTGGGCGATTGCCGGCTTCTTCGGCGTTTATGCAGTGCTTTCGGCGGGCAGACTGCTTTTCATTCGAAAGCGGGGTTGACTTTTCAAGCTAGATTCGTAGTTTCGCGCCAGAATTAGCCGAGGCGCCTAGACGGATTCCAACGGCTTTCATTTCATTAAAGGCAGGACGACCATGGCCAAGGCTACAACAATCAAGATCAAGCTGCTGTCGACAGCCGACACAGGTTCTTTCTACGTCACGACGAAGAACAGCCGTACGATGACGGACAAGATGACGAAGACCAAGTACGACCCGATTGCTCGCAAGCACGTCGAGTTCAAGGAAACCAAGATCAAGTAATTTCTTGATCCTGTAGACCGCTTAGAAGCGCGCGCCACCAGGCTGCGCGCTTTTTTGTTGCTTGCGATACGGTCGCAGCCAGTTCGACTAAAGAGCACAAATGAAAACGCCGCCCTGCCCGTTTCAACGGATAGGACGGCGTTTTGCGAAAGGGGGTCGGTCAACAGGCAACGCGGCACGAGGAACCGCAGATGTTGCTTGCCGACCGACCGACCCCACGACCCAGGAGATGCGGCGGACCTGAGCATCATGGGGTATCAGCGCACCCCGCATAGGGAGTGCTTTATTTCTATGTATTGATCATTCGCGCGAAAACGAAAGAAAATCAACAAATTCTTAATGATGAGATTTATTAGCTTGATTTTATGGTTAAAAGTCCCGATTTGGGACGCCGTTTCGCGTAATTTTCTGCAACCTCGCGCTAGAATAAGATCCGGCACCAAGAATAGACGGACAATATAAGCGAGTAGTCTCCACGCTTGCAGACCGACGAAACAGCCTGAAAACCATCGAAATCCGCCAATCAGATTAAGCAAAGTGACGGCGCCTCACATTTTCTTCTGAGGCCGACAGCGTCTCTGCTGGCTCAAATCGGCTGTCGCGGGCAGCGCCGAGGTCAAAAGCCGACACTACTACTTGCGGCTAATCCGCGCACAGGGGCCGGACTGGCCCCGTTCAACTTTCTGTGGATGATCAATGCGCTGCGGGTCTTGGGCGCTAAACGGCCGATGCCAATATCAGGCCGCGGCGACGACTCGGTTGCGACCGCCGTTCTTCGCTTCATAAAGCGCAACGTCGGCCTGCTTCAGCAGATGACCGGGCGTGATGACCTGCGGCGTGCGCGAGGCGATGCCGAAGGATGCCGTCACCTGCAGCTCCTGGCCCGTGCCCTTCACCACGAAGGGTACGCTCTCGATGACACCGCGCAGGCGTTCGGCAACGGAGGCTGCGATCTCCGGCGAGGTATCGGGCATGACGACGACGAACTCCTCGCCGCCATAGCGGCAGGCGAGATCGGCACCCCGGACCGTGGAGCGGACGCGGTTGGCGAACTCTCGCAGAATATCGTCGCCGGCATCGTGACCGTGGGTGTCGTTGATCTGCTTGAAGCGGTCGATATCGGCGATCAGCACCGACAGCGGGCGACCGCGCGCCATCGAGCGATTGAAGAGCGTGCTGATGTGATTGTCGAGATAGCGCCGATTGCTCAGGCCCGTCAGTGGATCGGTGACCGCAAGCTCGATCGTCTGCTGCACATTGGCGCGCAGGCGGTCATTGTAGTTCTTGCGACGGATCTGCGTCAGGCTGCGTGCCACCAGCTCGTTCGGATCGACGGGGCGGACGATGTAGTCGTTGACGCCGAGATCGAGCGCGCGAACCACCATCTCGTCATCACCCTGCTCGGTGATGATCAGGATCGGCAGGAAACGGGTGCGCTCCAGCGAGCGGAGCTGCGAGCAAAGCCTGAGCGGGTCGTAGTCGTCGATATTGGAATTGACGATCACGAGGTCGAACGGATTTTCGGATGCTTCGAAGATGGCGGCCTGGGCATCCGAAATGGCAAATACGTTGCCGATCGGCTTCAGCGCCTTGATGATCCGCTCCTGCGAATTGGCGCGACCATCGACCAGCATGATCTGGCCGCCCTCGTCGCCGCGCTGATCGGCGCGCAGCAATTCGTCGATGCCCATCGTGTGCGCCGTCTGGGCGCGGATGCGCAGTTCGTCGCTCAGCGTCTTCAGGCGCAGCAGGCTCTTGACGCGGGCGATCAGCTGCAGATCGTTGACCGGCTTGGTCAGGAAGTCGTCGGCGCCGGCCTTCAGGCCGCGCACGCGGTCGGCCGGCTGATCGAGCGCGGTGACCATGACGACGGGAATATGGGATGTCTTCGGGTTGGACTTCAGCCGTTCGCAGACTTCGAAGCCGTCCATGCCCGGCATCATGATATCGAGCAGGATGAGATCGACCTGGTTGCGGTCGCAGATCGCCAGAGCCTGATAACCGTCGGACGCGGTCAGCACGTCGAAATACTCGGCGATCAGCCGCGCTTCGAGCAGCTTCACGTTTGCCGGGATATCATCAACGACGAGAATGCGCGCGGTCATAAGCTTCTTTCCGATCTATCAGGCGTCGCCCAGGTAGGTCTTGATCGTCTCGATGAACTTCGGAACGGAGATCGGCTTGGAGACATAAGCCTCGCAGCCGCCCTGGCGGATACGCTCCTCGTCGCCCTTCATCGCAAACGCGGTGACGGCGATGACGGGAATGACGTGGAGCTCGTCGTCCTCTTTCAGCCACTTGGTGACCTCGAGCCCGGAAACTTCTGGCAGCTGGATATCCATGAGTATCAGATCGGGGCGATGCTTGCGGGCGAGATCCAGCGCTTCCATACCGTTGCGGGTCTGGATGGTTCTGTAGCCGGACGCCTCTATGAGGTCGCGAAAGAGCTTCATGTTGAGCTCGTTATCCTCTACAATCATCACTTGTTTGGGCATCGAACGCGATCCTAAGTCCGTCATGAAAACCGTTTCGCCTGGCGAGAATGAACCCGCGAGCGCACCGGCCGCCATGAAACCGATTGCGGCACGCTATCGGTATTTGGTTGAAAAATAGGTAATTTACCGCAAGAAATGCAGAGCAACTTCAAGACTTCAAAGCAACACGCCGCCGACCCGCAAGAGACGGCCATCGCAGTTCTCGCCTGGCTCGCAAACGAACCCGATCTGTTTGGCCGATTCCTGGCGCTGACCGGCGTCGAGCCGGCGCAAGTGCGCAACGCGGTGAACGATCCAGGCTTCCTCTCGGGCATGATGGACTTCCTGATGCAGCATGAGCCGACAGCGCTGGCGTTTTGCCAGGCGAGCGGCACGCCGCCAGAGGTGCTCAATGCTGCCTGGCAGCATTTCTCGCCTGCCGGCCTCGGCTCGGGCGAGTATTGATCATGAGCGTGGTCACCGATCCCTCTCAGGTGCGCCTCGGTGATCGCCCACTGATCGTCTGCGATATCGACGAGGTGGTGCTGGAGTTTCTCTCGCCCCTCACCCGCTTCCTGCGCTCGCACGATTACGATCTCCTGCCGCGCTCGTTTCGGCTGCACGGCAATATCGTGTCGCTGCTCGATGGGGCGGAGATGGACCGGGACCAATTCGACCGCTTTCACGAGATATTCTTTGCAACCCAGGACCTGTGGCAGGAGCCGGCGGAGCGCGCCGTCGAGACGCTGCATGCGCTGGCCGCCGATGCCGACATCGTGTTTCTTACAGCGATGCCGCCGCGCCACCACGAGGTGCGCCGCAAGCTTCTCGACCGGTTCGACCTGTGCTTCGACATGATCGCTTCGGAACAGCCCAAAGGGCCGATCGTGGCTGCGCTGCACGACCGCCGGGAGCTGCCCGTCGCCTTTATCGACGATATCCAACGCAACCTCCTTTCCGTTGCCGACCATGTGCCGGAGTGTCTGCTGCTCAACATGATGGCGAATGCCGATTTCAAGCCATTCGCGCCGCCGCCCACCGGCACAATCGTGCAGGCGTCCGACTGGTCGCATGCAGCCGAGCTGATGCGCCGGCATTTTTCGACCACGACGACGCTCAGCAAAACCAGCGCATAAGCGCCGACGTCCTCTTGAGACTCTCGAACTTAGAGCGTAATGTCGCGATGTTCAACCTTTGTTCCCGTCGATGACCGCCAATCCTGCCAAGACACCCGGCTTCTGTCGCGACTGCCTTGCCGAGCAGATGGCGGAGGGGCGACGCTGTGCTGCCTGCGGCAGCCCCCGCCTCGTACGTCACGACGAGCTCTATGGCCTGACGCTCGCGCATATCGACTGCGATGCCTTCTATGCCTCGGTGGAGAAGCGCGACAATCCCGAGCTGGCCGATAAGCCCGTCATCATCGGCGGCGGAAAACGCGGCGTGGTGTCGACTGCCTGCTATGTCGCGCGGATCTACGGCGTGCGCTCGGCCATGCCGATGTTCAAGGCGCTTGAGGCCTGCCCGCAGGCGGTGGTGATCCCTCCCAACATGGAGAAATATGTCAAGGTCGGCCGCGAGGTGCGGGCGATGATGCAGGAGCTGACGCCCTTGGTGCAGCCGCTGTCGATCGACGAGGCATTTCTGGAACTTGGCGGCACGGAGCGGCTGCACAACGACCCGCCGGCGCGCACGCTGGCGAAGTTCGCCCGCCGCGTCGAGAAGGAGATCGGCATTACCGTCTCGATCGGTCTCTCCTACTGCAAGTTCCTGGCCAAGGTTGCCTCCGACCTGCAGAAGCCGCGCGGATTTTCGGTGATCGGCCGCGAAGAGGCGGTTTCGTTTCTGGCGCCGCGTCCGGTGACGACGATCTGGGGCGTGGGCAAAGCATTCGCCGCGATGCTGGAGGCCGACGGCATCCGCACAATCGGCCAGTTGCAGACCATGGACGAGACCGACCTGATGCGCCGCTACGGCACCATGGGGCAACGGCTGTCGCGTCTGTCGCGCGGGATCGATGACCGCGACGTGCATCTCAACGATCCCGCCAAAAGCGTTTCGGCCGAAACGACCTTCTTCGACGACATTTCGCGATATGAGGATCTCGTTCCGGTGCTGCGCAATCTCTCCGAGAAAGTCGCCTGGCGCCTGAAGAAGGGCGATATCGCCGGCCACACCGTCGTCTTGAAGATGAAGACGGCGGACTTCAAGTCGCGTACGCGCAACCGCAAGCTGGAGGACCCGACGCAGCTTGCCGACCGTATCTTCCGCACCGGCATCGAACTGCTGCAGAAAGAAACCGACGGAACCAAGTTCCGACTGATCGGCATCGGCGTGACCGACCTTTGCGACCCCACGCGCGCCGATCCGCCCGACCTGATCGACGTTCAATCCGGACGCCGAGCGGCGGCCGAAGCCGCAATGGACAAGCTGCGCGACAAGTTCGGCAAGGGCACGGTCGAGACCGGCTATACGTTTGGAAGCAAGCGCAATCAATAATATGTGAGCCCTACTCGGGATCGCCCATTTCAAATATTCCTTAAGTTTCGAGCATTACGCTCCGGCACGTAGTATTGCGTATCGGTTGGGTTCAAATGTTCTCGCGTCTCGTCTTCGGGCTCGGCTTGCTGTCGGCCACCGCCCTCGTGCACCCCGCGTTCGCCACGGACGCGCGGGCGCTGCAAATCTTCGTTTCCAAGAGCAAGCAATCGCTGGCCGTCTATGACGGCACCGAGGTCATCGCGACGTCGAAGATATCGAGCGGCAAGTCCGGCCACACCACACCAAGCGGCATCTTCTCGGTTATCGAGAAGCAGACCTACCACGAATCCAACATCTATTCGGGCGCGCCGATGCCGTTCATGCAGCGGCTGACGTGGTCGGGCATCGCGCTCCACCAGTCGAACTCCGTGCCGCGCTATCCCGCCTCGCACGGCTGCGTGCGCATGCCTGATGCATTCGCAAAGCAGCTCTACAAGATGACCGAGATGGGCGTGCCCGTGATCATCACCGACGCGCAGCTTGCGCCGGAGCCGGTCGACCATCCGATGTTGTTCAGCCCGCACGCGCCGCCTCCGGCACCGCTGCTATCCGATGTCGAGCTACGGCCGGCGATCGGCTCACTGCCGGTGCAGGTGGCGATGAACGAGGTTGCGATGCCGCGGCTGCAGGTGCAGCCGATCGTGGCGCCCGTCAACGACCAGCCGGTGAAGATCCTGATCACCCGCCGGGCGCAACGCGAGACGATCATCGACCTGCAGACCTATCTCGCCGAGCTTGGATTTGCCGTCGGTAACGCCGACGGCTATCTCGGGCCGGCGACGGTTCAGGCGATCGGCGAATTCAAGAAGCAGCATCCGATGAGCCCCGAGGCCGCCAAGTCACTGATCAGTGACGACCTGCGTCGCGCGGTCTACAGCGCCGCCGGCAAGGGCGAGCCGCCGAATGGCGTGATCATGGTGCGGCAGGGATTCCAGCAGGTATTCGAGGCGCCGGTGACGATCGCCCAACCGGAACTGGCGCTCGGGACGCATTTCTTCAGCGCGCACGAGGTGAATTTCGAAGACGGCACCACCGAGTGGCTCGGCGTGACGCTGCCCAATACCTTGACCAGCCAGACGATGAAGCGGCTGGGCATCAGCACGATGGAAAGTTCGATCATATCAGGCACCCCGATCCTGAACGCGCTCGGCCGGATCACCATTCCCGATGATACGAGACAGCGGATCGACGCGATGCTGACGCCGGGATCGACGCTGACGATCTCCGACACCGGCGTCGGCCCGGAGACCGGTCAGGGCACCGACTTCATCACGCTGACGCGCGGCTAGACGAGTTCCACATCGATCACGCCGGGTGCCGAGCGCATGGCGGCGGCGATTTCGGGCGTGATCCGGTATTTCTGCGCCAGTTCCACCTCGATCTCGCGCTTGCCATCCTCCTTGATGACGATGAAGGAGACGAGGCCATCGCCTCTGGCGTTCAGATGGGCGGCAACGGCGCGCAGCGGGCCGGAATCACGGACATAGACGCGCAGCGCCTTCTGCATCTGCAGCGACTTTTCCTCCAGCGACTGGATCGTCTGGATGCGGAGGCCAATGCCCTCGGGCCGTTCTTCGCCGGTCGCGGTGATGACGAAGGATTTTCCCGATTCCAGCATGTCGCGATACTGGTTCAGCATCTCCGAGAAGAGCACCGCTTCGAACTGGCCTGATGAATCCGAGAAGACGATGATGCCCATCTTGTTGCCGGTGCGCGTCTTGCGCTCCTGCTTGGAAATGACGGTGCCGGCAAGGCGCGCATTGCTGGCGCCCTGCTTCACGGCGGCAGCGAAATCACCGAAGGTCTGGACGCGCATCTTTTCCAGCACGCTGCTGTAGCTATCGAGTGGATGGGCCGTCAGGTAGAAACCGAGGACCTGGAATTCCTTGAGCAGGCGCTCCGAGGGCAGCCAGGGGGAGAAAGGCGGCATCGAAATCTTTTCCGGGCCGGATGACAGCACCCCGCCGAAGATATCCGACTGGCCGCTCAGCTTGTTTTCCTGGGCGCGCTGGGCATAGCCCATGATGCGATCAATGCCGCCCGAAAGCTGGGCGCGATCGAGCTCGAAGCAATCGAAGGCGCCGGCGAAGATCAGGCTTTCCAGCACGCGCCGATTCACCTGCTTCGGATCGATGCGCAGGCAGAAGTCCTCAAGGCTGGCGAACGGCGTGTCGCCGCGCACTTCGACGATATGATCGACGGCCGATTCGCCGACACCCTTCAGGGCCGCCAGCGCGTAATAGATGCGGTTGTCGCCGGTCTGGAAATGGCGGAACGAGGTCTGCACGGAGGGCGCGATCACCTCGATACCGAGGCGCTTGGCATCCTGGCGGAAGTCGTTGACCTTTTCGGTGTTCGACATATCGAGCGTCATCGAGGCGGCGAGGAACTCGACCGGATAATGCGCCTTCATGTAGGCGGTCTGGTAGGAGACGATGGCGTAGGCTGCGGCGTGCGACTTATTGAAGCCGTAGTTGGCGAACTTTGCCAGAAGCTCGAAGATGTTATCGGCCTGCGGCTTCGACACGCCGTTCTTGACGGCGCCGACGACGAAGCGCTCGCGCTGCTGGTCCATCTCCGCCTTGATCTTCTTACCCATGGCGCGGCGCAGAAGATCGGCCTCGCCGAGCGAATAGCCCGACAGCACCTGGGCGATCTGCATGACCTGCTCCTGGTAGACGATAACGCCCTGCGTCTCCTTCAGCAGGTAATCGATGGTCGGGTGGATCGATTCGAGCTCTTCCTCGCCATGCTTGCGGGCATTGTAGGTCGGGATGTTCTCCATCGGACCCGGACGATACAGCGCCACGAGCGCGATGATGTCCTCGATACAGTCGGGACGCATGCCGATCAGCGCCTTGCGCATGCCAGCACTTTCCACCTGGAACACGCCGACCGTTTCGCCGCGCGAGAGCATCTCGTAGGTCAGCTTGTCATCCAGCGGGATCGCCGCGAGATCGACCTTGATGCCGCGCTTGGCGACGAAATCGACAGCTACCTTCAGCGTCGTCAGTGTCTTCAGGCCGAGGAAGTCGAACTTGACCAGACCGGCCTGCTCGACCCACTTCATGTTGAACTGGGTGACCGGCATGTCGGAGCGCGGATCTCGATACATCGGCACCAGCTTCGACAGCGGGCGGTCGCCGATGACGATACCTGCGGCGTGAGTCGATGCGTGGCGGTAGAGACCTTCGATCTTCTGCGCGATGTCGAGGAGGCGGGCGACGACGGGCTCCTTGTCAGCCTCTTCCTGCAGCTTCGGCTCTTCCTCGATCGCCTTCGACAGCGGCGTCGGGTTGGCCGGGTTGTTGGGCACCAGCTTGCAGATCTTGTCGACCTGCCCGTAGGGCATTTCCAGCACGCGGCCGACGTCGCGAAGGGCGGCGCGCGCCTGCAGCGAACCGAAGGTGATGATCTGCGCCACCTGCTCGCGGCCATACTTCTTCTGCACATAGCGGATCACCTCTTCGCGGCGATCCTGGCAGAAGTCGATATCGAAGTCGGGCATCGAGACGCGTTCCGGATTGAGGAAGCGTTCGAAGAGCAGCGAGAAGCGCAGCGGATCGACGTCCGTGATCGTCAGCGCGTAAGCAACCAGCGAGCCCGCGCCGGAGCCGCGGCCGGGGCCGACGGGAATATCCTGCAGCTTGGCCCACTTGATGAAGTCGGCAACGATCAGGAAGTAGCCGGGGAATTTCATGCGCTCGATAACGCTGAGCTCGAATTCCAGGCGGTCGCGGTAATCCTTCTCCTCATAGCCCGCAGACATGCCGAGCGTCTGAAGGCGCATGTCGAGACCTTCGACCGCCTGGCGGCGAAGCTCCAGCGATTCGGCGCGCTCCGCCTCTTCCGGATCCGCGGTGGCGCCGGTGAAGCGCGGCAAGATCGGTTTGCGGGTCTTCAAGACGAAGGAGCAGCGGCGGGCGATCTCCACCGTATTTTCAAGCGCTTCAGGCAGATCGGCGAAAAGCTTCACCATCTCGGCGCGACTCTTCAGATAGTGATCTGGCGTCAGGCGAAAACGCGTGTCGTCGGAGACAATGGCGTTGTGCGCCACAGCCATCAGCGCATCGTGCGCGTCGTAATCGTCGCGGGTCGGGAAGAAGGCCTCGTTGGTCGCGACCAGCGGGATCTCGTGCTCATAGGCAAGGCCGATCACCCGCTGCTCGTGGCGCTTGTCATAGGTGCCCTGGCGCTGAAGCTCCATGTAGAGCCGATCGCCGAACTTGTCCTTCAGAGACAGCAAGCGCGCGGTCGCCGGCGCGATGTGCCCCTCTTTCAGCGGCATGTCGATCGGGCCGGTCGATGCGCCGGTCAGCGCGATCAGCCCCTCGGTGCCGAGTTCGTCCAGCCACGACGCCTTGATGTGGACCGCCTGCCCGCCTCCCTCGCCGCCGAGATAGGCGCGGCTGACGAGATCCACCAGCCGTTCATAGCCGGCATCGGTGGCCGACAGAAGCACGATCGACGGCAGTTTCGCCAGCTGCTGCTGGCCGCCGCGGCGCTCGGTCTCAAGCCCGTCTTCCATATCGATGGAAACCTGGCAGCCGATAATCGGCTGCAGGCCCTCGTCCATCGATTTCTGCGCGAATTCCAGTGCGACGAATAGATTGTTGGTATCGGTGATGGCGATCGCCGGCTGGCTATCGCCCGATGCCTTGTAGAGAATTTTCTTGAGCGGCAACGCCCCCTCAAGCAGCGAGAAGGCGGAGTGCACACGCAGGTGAACGAAGCCCGGCGTACCGCCGATGAAGTCGCTCGCGCCGTTTTCAGTGCCCGCCATGATATGCCTTTCCGCGCATCCGTATGAATCGGATGCATTGTCGGATTTGGGGACGTCGATGTCCAGAGAGGCGGGTACCATCGGACCGCATGACAGCCATGCGGTCCCCGTTATTCTTACATTGCCATGCAGATCAAAGAGAAGCTGGCAATGAACATTGCGATGGAGGTGAATGCTGCGATATCGCGGATCATGTCAGTCATTTGGCTCTCCTGTGCTCTTATGTTTTTATTTTGTTCCGCTCTTGTTCCGTTGTCAACAGGATTGTTTTCTGTTTGGTTAACGGCAAACAGGAGACGAGCATGCGTCGATTCATCTTTGTGGCAGTCCTGCTTTCAGCCAACGCGGCCTTCGGCGCGGATCCTGATCCGGCGCGCATCGTCGATGTCGCGGTCGGCGACTGGAACGGCGATGGCAAGCCGGACCTGGCGTTGCTCGCCGAGGCTCCCAACGATGCCGCCGACGACCAACTCGGCGTCTACATCTATCTGCGGGATGACCACGACCTGTTGCGGCTTACGACCAGCGCACCCGGCAAGATCTGGGGAACCACGGTGGCTGAGGGGATTTACGGCCAGGAGCCGTCGATCAAGGCGGCGGGCAAGAGCTCGATCGCCATCTATTCGCAGAACAGCGCCATCGGTCGAGACCGTTGGGAGCAGACGCTGACGCTCGCCTATCGCAACAACCAATTCGTCGTCGCCGGCTACACCTACAGCCATTACGACACGCTAAATCCGGATGGCGGCGGTTCATGCGATTACAATGCGCTCACCGGCAAGCTGCAGCGAGACGGCAAGGATGCGAAGGCCGAGGCACGCACGATCACGATTGCCGACTGGAAGGACGAAACCGGGCAGTCGATCTGCGGCGGCTAGATTGGTCCTGACCCGACAGTGAAATCTCAGAAATCCACGACCTTGCCGTCGGCGATGGTGACGCGGCGGTCCATGCGGGCCGCGAGCTCGTGGTTGTGGGTGGCGATCAGGGCCGCGAGGCCGGACTGGCGCACCAAGGCCTCCAGGGCTTCGAAGACGTAGCTGGCGGTCTCGGGGTCGAGATTGCCTGTTGGTTCGTCGGCGAGCAGAAGGCTAGGCGCGTTGGCGACGGCGCGGGCGATCGCCACGCGCTGCTGTTCACCACCAGACAATTCGCCGGGACGATGGGCGCCACGGTGGCCGATACGCATGTAGTCGAGCAGCTGCCCTGCCCGCACCTTGGCTTCGTTGCGCGGCAGACCGGCGATCATCTGCGGCATCATGATGTTTTCAAGCGCCGAGAATTCGGGAAGCAGGTGGTGGAACTGGTAGACGAAGCCGATCTCGCTGCGGCGGATCGCCGTGCGCTTGTCGTCGGAGAGGCCATTGCAGGCATTGCCGCTGATGGTGACTTCGCCGCCATCGGGATGCTCGAGCAGGCCCGCCAGATGCAGCAGGGTCGACTTGCCAGTGCCTGATGGAGCCACAAGCGCGACGATCTCGCCGCTGTTGATGGTCAGGTCGGCCTTCTTCAGGATCGAAAGCTGGGTCTCTCCCTGGCCATAGTGACGCTCGACGCCGGAAAGCTTGAGAACGGTATTCCGCTTCATGTAATCAGCATTCCTTATTCGTAGCGCAGGGCCTGCACGGGATCGAGCTTGGAAGCGCGCCATGCGGGGAAGATTGTCGCGAAGAAAGACAGCGTCAGCGCCATGACGACGACGGAGACCGTTTCGCCGACCTCCATCTTGGCCGGCAGCTGGCTGAGGAAGTAGAGCTGCGGGTCAAACAGCACCGTGCCCGACAGCCAGGAGAAGAACGCGCGGATCTTCTCGATGTTGATGCAGACGATAACGCCGAGCAGCACGCCGGCAAAAGTGCCGACCAGGCCGATCGCGGCACCCGTCATGAAGAAGATCCGCATGATGGCGCCGGAGCTCGCGCCCATGGTTCTGAGGATCGCGATATCGCTGCCCTTGTCCTTCACCAGCATGATGAGACCGGAGATGATGTTCAGGGCGGCGACGAGAACGATCAGCGTCAGGATCATGAACATGACGTTGCGCTCGACCTGCAGCGCCGAGAAGAAGGTCTGGTTGCGCTGGCGCCAGTCGGTGATCGCGATCTGGCGGCCGGCTGCCTGCTCCACCTTGGGGCGGAGCTCATCGATATTGTCGGGATTGTCGACATAGAGCTCGATCGATTGCACCAGTCCTTCGGCGTTGAAATAGAGCTGCGCTTCCTCAAGCGGCATGTAGATGATCGTCGCATCATATTCCGACATGCCGATCTCGAAGATGCCCGAGACCTTGTAGGATTTGACGCGCGGATTGATGCCCATCGGCGTCACGTCACCTTCCGGTGATATCAGCGTAATTGTGTCACCCGCCTGCAGTCCCAGTTGGTCGGCCATGCGCGAGCCGATGAGAACGCCCTGGCCGGCAGCAAAGCCAACGAGGTCGCCGGACTTGATGTTGTCGGAGACGGTTTTCACCTTGCTCAGGTCTTCGGCGCGAATGCCGCGAACCAGCGCGCCGGTGCCAGCGCCGCCGGCACCCGAGGCCAGCGTCTGGCCTTCGACAAGCGGCAGCGCCACCTTGATGCCGGGGACGGCGCCCAGGCGATCAGTCAGCGCCGGATAATCCGTGAACGGACCATCGACCGGCTGCACGATCATGTGGCCGTTGATGCCGAGGATGCGCGAGATCAGCTCGGTTCGGAAACCGTTCATCACCGCCATGACGATGATCAGCGTCGCGACGCCGAGCATGATGCCGATGAAGGAGAAGCCCGCGATCACCGAGATGAAGGCTTCCTTGCGGCGTGCGCGCAGATAGCGCCACGCCACAAGTCGCTCGAAAGCGGAAAATGGCCTGCTGGCCGCAGCCGAGCCGGATTTGGATCCCTGCTGGCTCACCGCTGCGTCTGCCATTTCGCCTCCCGCCTTCTTCTTAGCCCAAGAGCTTATTGATTGCCGCGTCGATGGTCATCGTTTCGCGGGCACCGGTCTTGCGGTCCTTGACTTCCACTTCGCCGTTCGCGACCGCGCGCGGGCCGGCGATGATCTGTACGGGCACACCGATCAGGTCCGCGGTTGCGAACTTGGTGCCGGCGCGATCGTCGGTATCGTCATAAAGAACATCGACGCCGGCCTTGGAGAGCTCCGCGTAGATCTTCTCGCAGGCTGCGTCGCAAGCGGCGTCGCCGGCCTTCATGTTGATCACGACGACATCGAAAGGCGCAACCGAGGCCGGCCAGATGATTCCGTTCTCATCATGCGATGCTTCGATGATGGCGGGAACAAGGCGTGTCGGGCCGATACCGTAAGAACCCATGTGGACGGCGTGTTCCTTACCATCAGGTCCCTGCACCTTCGCGCCCATCGGCTCGGAATATTTCGTGCCGAAGTAGAAGATATGGCCGACTTCAATTCCGCGTGCGGACAGGCGATCGCTCTCGGGGATGGCGTCGAAAGCGGCTTCGTCGTGCATCTCTGAGGTGGCGGCGTAGACCGAGGTCCACTTCTTGAAGATCGCATCCAGACCGGCGACATCGTCGAAGTTGGTGTCGACCGAGGGGATATCGAAATTCACGAAATCCTTGTGGCTGTAGACTTCCGATTCACCGGTGTCGGCAAGGATGATGAACTCGTGGCTGAGATCGCCGCCGATCGGGCCGGTGTCGGCGCGCATGGGGATGGCGCGCAGGCCGAGACGATCGAAGGTGCGCAGATAGGCCGCGAACATCTTCTTGTAGGAATGCTCGGCGCCTTCGCGGGTCATGTCGAAGGAATAGGCATCCTTCATCATGAATTCGCGCGAGCGCATGGTGCCGAAGCGCGGACGGATCTCGTCGCGGAACTTCAGCTGGATGTGATAGAGGTTCAGCGGCAAGTCCTTGTAAGACTTGACCGAAGACCGGAAAATATCGGTGACCATCTCTTCGTTGGTCGGGCCGTACAGCATCGGACGGTCCTGGCGGTCCTTGATGCGCAGCATCTCCTTGCCGTAGGCGTCGTAGCGGCCGCTTTCCTGCCAGAGCTCGGCCGACTGCAGGGTCGGCATCGACAGCTCGATGGCGCCGGAGCGGTTCTGCTCCTCGCGGATGATGTTGTTGACCTTGTCGAGCACGCGCTTGCCCAGCGGCAGCCAGGAGTAGATCCCCTGCGACTGCTGCCGGATCATGCCGGCGCGCAGCATCAACCGGTGGGAGACGATTTCAGCCTCCTTGGGGTTTTCCTTGAGGATGGGCATGAAGTAGCGAGACAAACGCATGGCGAATTCCAGAGCTGTTGAGACGCCGCCAGATAGCGGAATCGAAGGCAATCACAATGTTGGCAGCGTTCATAACCGCTTCGCGGCAGGAAGGAAACCCGCGAGGGATTTCCACAGGCTTCTCTTAGAGCAAGTTGGAGCCCGCAAACCTAAGAAACCAAGAAAGCGGCGAAATTATAATGACTTGCGCGAAACTCTTATTAACAGAAAAAATTTACTCGAGTGTAGCAAAAATGCAAAAAAATCTGATGACAAAGCACAATCTTTGAGCTAGCTTTAGCCCACAAAACAGGCAGGGAGTTCAAATCCCTACCATTTTCGCGGTCAAGTCTTGGGAGGATCAGATCTTAGGCGCGCTTGTCGCAGCCCCGGTAACGGTTAAGGATCACGCGATACTTAAAACAAGGCTTTTAGCCTTGTTTTTTTTTGGCTTTTCGACACCACGCTCCTAGCTCGAAACGCCCATCTTCCGCAACGTAAGCTGCCCATTCCGTTACGGCACCTCCATGCCGGAACTTGATGACACGCGTATGACGCTCACTCTCTCGCATCTGCTCAATTGGTGAGCAAACGCCCTTAAACGTTCGAGAATGACGGGCCGATCTGCGGAAGGGCGTCGAAGCCCCAGCCGAAATAGGTCGAGCAGACATACCAGAGGGTGTAGATGACCGCGGAGACCAGCGTCGTCAGCGAGAAGGTGAAGAGCGGCCGAAAACGCGTTGGTGCGCTGTGCACGGTGCCGAGCACGATATCGTCGTCCTCCGCCTGCGTCCGCAAGCCGATCGGCAAGACGGCAAAGAGCGTCATCCACCAGACGATGAAGTAGACGGCAAAGCCCTGTAGAAATGTCTGCAGCATAAGATCTCCCACCCAAGCGGCCGCATCGGGCCACCGCCCTTATAAGGCGGAACAGCGACGATACAAAGCGGTGTTGAGAGGCTTGTGCGGTCTTGGCGGCGTTTGGGTCACTCTGCCGCAGTGGTTAGACCTGCTCGAGCTCGATCAAGGTGCCTAAGAAATCCTTGGGGTGCAGGAAGAGCACGGGCTTGCCGTGGGCGCCGATCTTCGGTTCGCCATTGCCAAGCACCCTCGCCCCGGCGGCCAGCATCTGGTCGCGGGCCGCGATGATATCGCTCACCTCGTAGCAGATGTGATGCATGCCACCAGACGGGTTCTTCTCCAGGAAGGCCGTTATCGGGGATTGCGGGCCGAGCGGCTCGAGCAGTTCGACTTTGGTATTCGGCAGTTCGACGAAGACGACGGTGACGCCGTGCTCCGGCAATGCCTCGGCCGCCGATACCGTGGCGCCCAGCGTGTCTCGATAGGCGGCCGTGGCGGCTGCGAGATCGGGAACGGCTATGGCGACATGGTTGACGCGGCCGAGCATCGGATCAGACCTTGGTGACGAACACGGTGACCAGCGGCTTCTTGCCCCAGATCTGGTTCGCCGTCGAGCGAACCGCGCGGCGCATCGATTCCTGCAACAGGTCCAGATCCTTGCGGCGTGCGCGCGGAATGCTCTCGAATGCGCTCAGAGCGGCGTCATAGAGCGTATCCTCGAACTCATCGCCCTCATCGTCATAGACAGGCAGGCCGATCGCCACCATGTCGGGTTCGCCGATTATATCGAAGCGGGCGTCGATCACGACGTTCAGCGCGACATGGCCGACATAAGAGAGCTTCTTGCGGTCGCCGATGCCCATTTCGTCGAAATCGCCGATCAGCGTGCCGTCCTTGAAGATGCGGCCATGCGGCGCTTCGTCGATCACTTCCACGGTACCTGGCGCCAGGCGGAGGACATCGCCGTTGCGCACGCGCGGAACGGTGGAGATGCCGGATTGCTCCGCGAGCTCCTTGTGGGCGGTCAGATGCGTGGCTTCGCCGTGCACGGGAACGACGACGGTCGGCCGCGTCAGTTCGTACATCTTCTGCAGCTCGTTGCGGCGCGGGTGGCCGGAGACGTGAACGAGCGCTTCGCTATCGGTGATGATGTGAACGCCCTGCTCGACGAGGCCGTTCTTGATGTCCTGAATGGCCTTCTCGTTGCCCGGGATGGCGCGCGAGGAAAAGACGACCGTGTCGCCTGCCGCCAGCGCCACGTTGCGCATCTCGTCACGCGAGAGCTTGGCAAGGGCTGCGCGCGGCTCGCCCTGGCTTCCGGTCAGGATGACGACGACGTTTTCGCGCGGAATATATCCGTATTCCTCTTCGGCGATGAACGGCTTGATGCCGTCGAGCAGGCCGAGATCGCGGGAGACGTTGACGACGCGCTTCAGCGAGCTGCCAAGCAGCAGGACTTCGCGTCCGGCGGCTTCGGCGGCTTCAGCCACGGTGCGAATACGACCGACGTTCGAGGAGAAGGTGGTGATCGCGACGCGACCTTCGGCGTTCTCGATGATCTTGCGCAGGCTTTCGGACACGTCCTTCTCGGAGGGCGATACGCCGTCGCGGAGCGCATTGGTCGAATCGCACATCAGGGCGAGCACGCCTTCATCGCCGAGCTGGCGGAAACGGGCTTCATCGGTCAGCGGGCCGAGCGACGGTTCGTGGTCGATCTTCCAGTCACCTGTGTGGATGACGTTGCCCAAGGGCGTGCGGATCATCAGCGACATCGGCTCGGGGATCGAGTGGTTGACGGCCACGCCTTCAACGCTGAAGGGGCCGACATTGACCACGGTGCCCGCGGTGAACGGCGTGATCGGGATTTCGACCATCGTCGACTTTTCGTAGTTGCGCTTGGCTTCCAGGAGCCCGGCCGTGAAGCCTGACGCGTAGACAGGAACATTGAGGCCCGGCCACAGATCGGCCAGCGCGCCATAGTGATCCTCATGCGCGTGGGTGATGAAGATCGCCTTCAGGTTCTTGCGTTCCTTGGCGAGGAAGCGGATATCGGGCAGAACCAGATCAACACCCGGCAGATCGGGACCTGGGAAGGTCACACCGCAGTCGACCATGATCCACTGGCGATGCGCGGACGGCCCATAGCCGTAAAGGGCGAGATTCATACCGATCTCGCCAACGCCGCCCAAAGGCAGAAATACCAGTTCGTCCTGCTTCGCCATACTGCTTGTTTTTCCAATCATCCAAAGAAGACGTCGCCGGCGGCGATCGTCATCATCCTGCCTGCCCCCGTATCGAGCAGCAACAGGCCATTATCATCAATTCCGCTGAAGTGGCCGGAAATCGAACGGTCCGGCAGATTCACGGTTATCTTTTCGCCAATACCGCAAGCGACATCGCGCCAGCGGGCAGTGATATCGCGAATACCGCGGCCGCGGTCCCACGCTGATAGCACATCGGCCATGGATGCGAACAGGTGCGCGAAGAGTTCCTGTGGAGAGGCGGAACTTCCCTGCTCGCGCAGGCAGGTCACGGGATAGAGTGGATTGTCGGGCATGAAGGCGACGTTGATGCCGATGCCGATGACAAGGGCGTAGCGCCCATCGGCCAAGGCCTCGCCTTCCATCAGGATGCCGCATGTCTTTTTGCGCCCGATCAGGATGTCGTTCGGCCACTTGACCTCGAGCGGCTCTGCGCTCGGCGGCAGAACCATCCGCACCGCCTCGTGCACGGCCACCGCAATCGCCAGCGGAAGGGACGAGATGCGCTCCATTGGCGCCGGATCGATCAAGAGAAGAGAAGCGTAGAGGTTGCCGGGCTCAGACACCCAGGGACGACCACGGCGGCCGCGGCCGCCGGTCTGTCTTTCCGCGGTAACCCAGAGGCGACCGGCGTCCCCTGCCCTGGCACGGGCAAGGCATTCGCTATTGGTGGACAATGTCTCCGACAGAGCCTCGTGCCTGAAGTCATCGAGAGACTTCAGGCGCCGTGGGTCGAAGCTCATCAGAACAGCGTCGCGGCTGCGAGTTCAGCAGCACCGCCGATCGGACCGCCGATGAGGACATAGGCGAGAACGAACAGGCCGGAGACGCCGAAGACCAGGCGCAGCGAGCCCGAGACGCGGGCGAATTCGCCGGTGGCTTCATCGAACCACATCAGCTTGATGACGCGCAGGTAGTAGTAGGCGCCGACAACCGATGCGAGGACGCCGATGATGGCAAGCGCATAGAGCTTGGCTTCGATGGCGGCGACGAAGACGAAGTATTTCCCGAAGAAGCCTGCCAGCGGCGGGATACCAGCCAGCGAGAACATCAGGATGGTCAGCACGGTCGCCATCATCGGATTGGTGGTCGAAAGGCCCGCGAGATCGGCTACGTTTTCGACAACGGTGCCATCCTTGCGGCGCATCGACATGATGATCGCGAAGGAGCCCAGCGTCATGACCATGTAGATGAGCATGTAGAGCATCACGCCCGAGACGCCCGTCTGCGAGCCGGCGGCAAGACCGACCAGCGCGTAGCCCATGTGACCGATCGACGAATAGGCCATCAGTCGCTTGATGTTCTTCTGGCCGATCGCGGCAAACGAGCCGAGCAGCATCGAGGCGATCGAGATGAAGACCACGACCTGCTGCCAGTCCGCCATGACGGGCTGGAAGGCGGTGATGACGATACGCGTCATCATGGCCATGGCGGCGATCTTAGGCGCGCTTGCCAGGAAGGCCGTGACCGGGGTCGGCGCACCTTCGTAAACGTCCGGCGTCCACATATGGAACGGAACCGCCGAGATCTTGAACGCGATGCCGGCGAGGATGAAGACCAGACCGAAGATCAGGCCAAGCGAGCGCGCACCATCCACCGTCAGCGCCTGGGCGATATCGGCGAAGTGGGTGTGGCCGGTGAAGCCATAGACCAGCGACATGCCGTAGAGCAACATGCCTGAGGAGAGAGCGCCGAGCACGAAATACTTCAGGCCGGCTTCGGTCGACTTGACGCTGTCGCGGTTGATCGCGGCGATGACGTAGATCGCCAGCGACTGCAGCTCAAGGCCGAGGTAGAGCGAGATAAGGTCGTTGGCCGAAATCATCAGCAGGATGCCGAGCGTGCAGAGCACGATCAGAACCGGGAACTCGAACTTGTCGAGCTGGTTCTCCTTGGCAAGGCCGAGCGACATGAACAGCGCCACGATGGAGCCGACCAGCGCCGTCACCTTCATGAAGCGGCCGAAGCCATCAGCCAGGAAGACGCCGCCGTAGGCAAGGCCTTCGCTTGGAGCGAAGACCAGCCAGAGGGCCGCGACCGCCAAAAGGATGATCGCGAGAACGCTGACCATGCGGCCGGAGCGCTCGCCTGAGAATACGCCGATCATCAGCAGGACCAGAGAGCCGATCGCAAGGATCAGTTCCGGTATCGAAAGATGCAGGCTTGCGAGTAGTGTTTCAGAGGTCATATCACAAAAGTCCCGTCATCATTTCATCGACAGCGCGACGTCATGCGCTGCCTGGACTGCGGCCGAATAGCTATTGATCAGATGGTCGACGGAGGCAGCGGTCACATCGAAGACCGGAGCCGGATAGACGCCGAAGAAGATCGTCAGAGCAATCAGCGGGTAGAGCATCAGCTGCTCGCGCGGCGACAGGTCGAGGAGAGCCTTAAGCTTTTCCTTGTCCAGCGTGCCGAAGATCACCCGGCGATAGAGCCAGAGCGCGTAAGCGGCCGAGAGGATGACGCCGGTAGCGGCGAAGAGCGCGACCCAGCTGTTGACCCGGAAGACACCGATCAACGTCAGGAATTCGCCGATGAAGCCCGAGGTGCCGGGAAGACCGACGTTCGCCATGGTGAAGACCATCATCGCAACAGCGTATTTCGGCATGTTGTTGACGAGGCCGCCATAGGCCGCGATCTCGCGGGTGTGGGTGCGGTCATAGACCACGCCGACGCAGAGGAAGAGCGCGCCCGAGACGATACCGTGCGACAGCATCTGGAAGATCGAGCCCTGCAGACCCTGCGCGTTGGCCGCGAAGATACCCATCGTCACGTAGCCCATGTGGGCAACCGAGGAGTAGGCGATCAGCTTCTTGATGTCTTCCTGCATCAGCGCCACCAGCGAGGTGTAGATGATGGCAATGACGGACATGGCGAAGACCATGGGCGCGAAGAAATCGGAAGCAACAGGGAACATGCCGAGCGAGAAGCGGATGAGGCCGTAGCCACCGAGCTTCAGGAGGACACCTGCCAGGATGACGGAACCAGCCGTCGGCGCCTGAACGTGCGCGTCGGGAAGCCAGGTGTGGACCGGCCACATCGGCATCTTCACCGCGAACGAGGCGAAGAAGGCCAGCCATAGCCAGGTCTGCATGTGCGGCGGGAACTTGTAAGCGAGCAGCGCCGAGATATCGGTCGTGCCAGCCTGCCAGTACATGGCCATGATGGCAAGGAGCATCAGCACGGAGCCGAGCAGCGTGTAGAGGAAGAACTTGTAGCTGGCGTAGACGCGATCCTTGCCACCCCAGACACCGATGATCAGGAACATCGGGATGAGGCCGGCTTCGAAGAATACGTAGAAGAGAACGATATCGAGCGACACGAAGACGCCAACCATCATCACTTCCAGCATCAGGAAGGCGATCATGTATTCCTTCAGGCGCTTCTCCACCGAGAACCAGCTGGCGAGCACGCAGAAGGGCATGAGGAAGGTCGAGAGGATGACGAACAGCATGGAGATGCCGTCGACACCGAGATGGTAGCTGATGCCCGTGCCGAGCCAGCCGTGCTTTTCGATCATCTGGAAGCCCGGGTTCGCATTGTCGAAACCGATCCAGATGAAGAGCGACAGGATGAAGGTCACGACCGTCGTCAACAGGGCAATGTTGAGAACGTTGCGGCGGCCGTTCGGGCCGTTCTCATTCATCAGAAGCAGGAGCACCACGCCGACGAGCGGCAGGAAGGTGACCGTGGAAAGAATAGGCCAATCGGTCATCAGAGGGCACTCCCGAGCATCATCCAGGTAACGAGCGCTGCAACGCCGATCAGCATGGCGAACGCGTAGTGATAGAGGTAACCGCTCTGCAGGCGCACGACGCGGTTGGTGACATCGACGACACGGGCGGCAATGCCGTTCGGGCCGTAAGTGTCGATGACGCCGACGTCACCCTTCTTCCACAGGAACCGGCCAAGGGCCTTTGCCGAACGGACGAAGAGGAAGTCATAGAGCTCGTCGAAGTACCACTTGTTCAAGAGGAACTGGTAGAGCACCCGATGCTGGCGTGCGAGCACGGCCGGCGTCGATGGCGACTTGATGTACATGTACCAGGCGGTCACGAAACCGATCACCATGGCGATGAAGGGGCTGAGGGCAACGAGGGCCGGAACGTGGTGGAACTCGTGGACCAGCTCGTTGTGCTCCGAGGTGAAGAGCGCGCCCTTCCAGAACTCGGCATATTCCTCACCATAGAAGTGTCCTTCGAAGAACCAGCCCGCGAAGACCGCGCCGATCGCCAGCAGATAGAGCGGGATCAGCATGACCTGGGGAGATTCGTGCACGTGGTGCATGACCTCGTGCGAAGCACGCGGCTTGTTGAAGAAGGTGAGGAACATCAGGCGCCAGGAATAGAAGCTCGTGAACAGAGCCGCGATAACCAGCATGGCGAAGGCGAAGCCAGCGACCGGCGAATGCGATGCGTAGGTCGCCTCGATGATCACGTCCTTCGAGAAGAAGCCGGCGAAGCCGAACGGCGTGAACGGAATGCCGACGCCGGTGATGGCGAGCGTGCCGATCAGCATCATCAAGAACGTGACCTTGATGTGCGGACGCAGGCCACCCATGTTTCTCATGTCCTGCTCACCATCGACGGCGTGGATGACCGAGCCGGCGCAAAGGAAGAGCAGTGCCTTGAAGAAAGCGTGCGTGAAGAGGTGGAAGATGGCCGCGCCATAGGCGCCGACACCGAGAGCGACGAACATGTAGCCGAGCTGCGAGCAGGTCGAGTAGGCGATGACGCGCTTGATGTCGTTCTGCACGAGGCCGACGGTGGCCGCGAAGAAGGCGGTGATCGCACCGATGATGGTGACGACGGTCAACGCATCCGGAGACAGTTCGAACAGCGGCGACATGCGGGCGACGAGGAAGACGCCGGCGGTGACCATGGTCGCGGCATGGATGAGCGCCGACACAGGCGTCGGGCCTTCCATGGCATCAGGCAGCCAGGTGTGCAGCAGGAACTGCGCCGACTTACCCATCGCGCCCATGAAGAGCAGCAGGCAGGCGCCGGTCAGCGCGTGTGCCTTGTCGAGGTGCATGCCGAAGAGGTTCAAGACCACTTCGCCGCCCTCGCCGCCTTCATGCGCGAAGCTCGCGGCATTGGCGAAGATGGTGTCGAAGTTGATGGCGCCGAAGAGAACGAAAACGCTTGAGATGCCGAGGATGAAGCCGAAGTCGCCAACGCGGTTGACGATGAAGGCCTTCATAGCGGCGGCATTCGCCGACGGCTTCTTGAACCAGAAGCCGATCAGCAGGTAGGACGCCAGACCCACGCCTTCCCAGCCGAAGAACATCTGGGCAAGGTTGTCCGACGTGATCAGCATCAACATCGCGAAGGTGAAGAGCGACAGATAGGCGAAGAAGCGTGGGCGATGCGGGTCATGGTGCATGTACCCGATCGAATAGAGATGGACGAGCGTCGAAACCGAGTTGACGACGATCAGCATGACCGAGGTCAGCGTGTCGATGCGCAGCGACCAGGAGACGTCGATCCCGCCGGACTGGATCCAGCGCAGGACTTCTACCTTGATCGGGCCGCCTTCGACATGGCCCATGCCGACAGTGATGAAGACGTACCACGACAGAACCGCCGTGATGATCATCAGACCCGTGGTGACGAATTCCGACGCCTTGGCGCCGATCGCGCGGCCGAAAAGGCCGGCGATGATCGCGCCGATCAGGGGAAGAAAGACGATAGCCTTATATAAAAACATAGCCTTATCAGCCCTTCATCATATTGACGTCTTCCACGGCGATGGAGCCGCGGTTGCGGTAGAAGACGACGAGAATTGCGAGACCGATGGCCGCTTCAGCAGCAGCGACGGTCAGAATGAACAATGCAAAGACCTGGCCGACGATGTCGTTCAGGAACGACGAGAAAGCGACCATGTTGATGTTGACGGCGAGCAGAATGAGCTCGATCGACATCAGGATGACGATGATGTTCTTCCGGTTGAGGAAGATGCCGAAGACGCCGAGCGTGAAGAGGATGGCGCTGACCGTCAGGTAATGGGAAAGTCCGATGACCATTGTGTTGTTTCCTTAAGCTCGCGCCTGCCTCAAAGCCCCTGCCCCGGCTTCACCGAGATCACCTCGACGGCGGTCTTCGGGTTGCGGGCAACCTGGTTTGCGATGTTCTGACGCTTGACCGTCGTGCGATGCTTGAGCGTGAGCACGATTGCTCCGATCATCGCGACCAGCAGGACGAGAGCGGCGATTTCGAAGAAGTAGACGTAATTCGTGTAGAGCACGTCGCCGAGGGCGGCGGTGTTGGTGCGTTCGGTGATCGCGGGGATCGGCATGGCGACCGTCTTGGCGATCTCCGGCGAGATCACGCTGCCGCCGACCACGACGATCAGCTCGGCCGCGAGGATCACCCCGATCAACGCGCCGATCGGCGCGTACTCCAGGACACCCGCGCGCAGCTCCGTGAAGTCGATGTCGAGCATCATGACCACGAAGAGGAAGAGAACCGCCACGGCGCCGACATAAACGACGAGCAGGATCATCGCGAGGAATTCAGCCCCGAGCAGCAGGAAGAGACCGGCCGCGTTGAAGAAAACCAGGATCAGGAACAGAACCGAGTGAACCGGGTTCTTCGACCAGATGACCATGAACGCCGACGCTATCGCGATAAAGGCGAAAATATAGAAAAATAGAGCCTGCAGACCCATGTTCGTGCCTTCTTCATCTTCCCACGGGCTGCCGGGTACTCCCCCCGCCCGATGAAGCTTCGCATTGGTTACCGCGAAGCTCTGGTGCATGTTGACTGGGCGACGCTTCAAGCACCGCCCGGCATTTCAATTTCAATCAACGGTACGGAGCGTCGAGAGCGAGGTTGCGAGCGATTTCACGCTCCCAGCGGTCGCCGTTCTCGAGGAGCTTCTGCTTGTCGAAGTAGAGCTCTTCGCGCGTTTCCGTCGCAAATTCGAAATTCGGGCCCTCGACGATCGCATCGACCGGGCAAGCCTCCTGGCAGAAGCCGCAATAGATGCACTTCACCATGTCGATATCGTAACGGACCGTACGGCGGGTGCCATCGTTGCGGCGCGGGCCTGCTTCGATGGTGATCGCCTGAGCAGGACAGATAGCCTCACACAGCTTGCAGGCGATGCAACGCTCTTCGCCGTTCGGATAACGACGCAGAGCATGTTCGCCACGGAAGCGCGGGCTGACCGGTCCCTTTTCGAACGGATAGTTCACCGTTGCCTTCTGCTTGAAAATGTAACGGAACGTCAGCCAGAACGCGCTGATGAATTCCCTGAGGAACAACGAGCTGACGGCGTTTGACAAGCCTGCCATTATCTAACTCCATTCGCTTGGCTGGTTACGATGTAACCAGCGGCCGCAAGAACTACCGTGAAAACGACTGGCATCCAAAACCGGTATATAAACCGAGTGTGCTTTTCGAGCACCTCCAAGTTCCATCCGGTTATCGGCATTTGCCAATCATCACCCAATTTTTCGCGCTGTTGCCGAAGTGCCTTCGGCAAAGCAAAGATATTTGCGCCAAACGCCAGAGCCATCCCAATGAGGCCGCCTCCGACAGTTGCCGCGATCTGAAGCATTAGGCCCCTGCCGTCAGCTTCAGCACGAATGCAACAATGATGACCATGGCGAGCGACAGCGGAAGGAAGACCTTCCAGCCGAGGCGCATCAGCTGGTCGTAGCGGTAGCGCGGCACGAATGCCTTGACCATCGCGAACATGAAGAACACCAGGCACGACTTCAGCATGAACCAGATGATGCCGGGAACCCAGTTGAGGAACCAGACGTCGACCGGTGGCAGCCAGCCTCCGAGGAACAGGATCGTCGTCAGCGAGCACATCAGGACGATGGCCGCGTATTCGCCGAGCATGAACATCATGTAGAGGGCGGAACCATACTCGACCATGAAGCCGGCGACGAGTTCGGATTCGGCTTCCGGAAGGTCGAAGGGCGGACGGTTGGTTTCAGCCAGTGCCGAGATGAAGAAGATGATGAACATCGGGAACAGGGCCAGCCAATGCCAGTCCAGGAAGGACGATGGCATGCCGAGACGCGTGCCAATGCCGCTCTGCTGCGCGTGAACGATATCCGTCAGGTTCAGCGAACCTACGCAGAGAAGAACGGTGACGATGACGAAGCCGATCGAGACTTCGTAGGACACCATCTGTGCCGCGGAGCGCAGCGCGCCGAGGAACGGGTACTTCGAGTTCGAAGCCCAACCACCCATGATGACGCCATACACTTCAAGCGACGAGATCGCGAAGATATAGAGGATGCCGACGTTGATGTTGGCGATAACCCAGCCATCCGCGAAGGGAACCACGGCCCAGGTCGACAGCGCCAGAAGCACGGTGACCAGCGGCGCCAGAAGGAAGACCGCCTTGTCGGCGCCAGCCGGAATGATCGGCTCCTTGAAGACGAACTTCAAAAGGTCGGCGAAGGACTGGAAAAGGCCGAAAGGACCCACCACATTCGGTCCACGGCGCAGCTGTACGGCCGCCCAGATCTTGCGGTCGGCCAACAGGATGTAGGCGATGAAGACGAGCAAGCAGACGAGGACGAGAAGCGACTGACCGACCATGAGGAGGCCTGGCCAGACATATGTTGAAAGAAACGATTCCATAGTCCCCTGCCCTTACTCTGCCGCGACTTTGAAGTTGTTGCGGGCCAATGCCGAGCACTCAGCCATGACAGCCGATGCGCGCGCGATTGGGTTCGTCAAATAGAAGTCTTTCACCGGCGATGCGAAGCCGGCCTTGTTCATCTTGCCGGCTTTCTTGGCGACGGCAGCAATCTTGGCGCTGTCGCTTTCGGCAATCTCGTCGGCGGCCGCGAAGTGCGGGAACGACTGGTAAAGCTTGGCGCGCAGCTGGCTCAGCGAGTCGAACGGCAGCTTTTTGCCGAGAACGTCGGAGAGCGCGCGGATGATCGCCCAGTCCTCGCGGGCATCGCCCGGTGCGAAGCCTGCGCGGTTGCCGATCTGTACGCGGCCCTCGGTGTTGACCCAGGTGCCGGACTTTTCCGTGTAGGCTGCGGCCGGCAGGATGACGTCTGCGTTCTGTGCGCCCTGGTCGCCATGCGAACCGATATAGACGGTGAACTTCGCCTTCTTGGCTTCGAAGTTCATTTCGTCGGCGCCAAGCAGGAAGAGAACGTCCATCGAGGTCAGCATCTCGGCGGCATTGACGCCCTTGGCGCCCGGCACGAAGCCGAGATCGAGACCGCCGACGCGGGCAGCAGCCGTGTGCAGGACGGCGAAACCGTTCCAGCCGTCGACCACAGCACCGACAGTGCCGGCGAGCTTGGCAGCACTTGCGAGAACGCCTGCGCCATCAGCGCGCGAGAGAGCGCCCTGGCCGATGATGATGAGCGGCTTCTTGGCGTCGGTCAGAACCTTGGCGAAGCTGTGCGTGCCGTCGACCAGATCCTTCAGCGTATCCGGACCCGAGCCGAGATATTCGTAGTCGTAGCGCAGTTCGCCGGCTTCGCCGATCACGCCGATCGGGAAGTTGCCGCGGCGCCAGCGCTTGCGGATGCGGGCGTTGAGAACAGCTGCCTCGAAGCGCGGGTTGGCGCCGATGATGAGCAGCGCGTCGGCCTGTTCGATGCCTTCGATCGTCGGGTTGAAGAGGTAGCTTGCGCGGCCGAGCGACGGATCAAGTGCCGTCCCATCCTGGCGACAGTCGAGGTTCTCGGAACCGAGCGACTTTACCAGTTCGGACAGAGCGTACATTTCTTCGACCGAAGCGAGGTCGCCGGCAATGGCGCCGATCTTGTCGCCAGCGGTCGAGGCAACGGCCGACTTGATCGCGGCGAACGCGTCCGGCCAGCTTGCGACCTGCAGGCGGCCGTCCTTGCGAACATAAGGCTTGTCGAGGCGCTGCGTCTTCAGGCCATCCCAGATGAAACGGCTCTTGTCGGAGATCCACTCTTCGTTGATCTGGTCGTTGACGCGCGGCATGACGCGCATGACTTCGCGGCCACGGGTATCGACGCGGATCGCCGAGCCAAGCGCGTCCATGACGTCGATCGTTTCGGTCTTGTTCAGTTCCCACGGACGGGCCGTGAAGGCGAAGGGCTTGGAGGTCAGCGCGCCGACCGGGCAGAGGTCAACGACGTTGCCCTGCAGCTCGGAGGTCATCGCCTGCTCGAGATAGGTGGTGATCTCGGCGTCTTCGCCACGACCGATCAGGCCAAGCTCGGCAATGCCGGCGACCTCGGTGGTGAAGCGAACGCAGCGCGTGCAGTGAATGCAGCGGTTCATGACCGTCTTGACGAGCGGTCCAATGTACTTGTCCTCGACTGCGCGCTTGTCTTCCTGATAGCGCGAGCCTGCGATACCGAAGGCCATGGCCTGGTCCTGCAGGTCGCATTCGCCACCCTGGTCGCAGATCGGGCAATCCAGCGGATGGTTGATCAGCAGGAATTCCATCACGCCTTCGCGGGCCTTCTTGACCATCGGCGTGTTGGTGAAGACCTCGGGCAGTTCGCCATTCGGGCCGCCGCGGATATCGCGCACGCCCATGGCGCAAGATGCCTGCGGCTTCGGCGGGCCACCCTTGACCTCGACGAGGCACATGCGGCAGTTGCCGGCAACCGAAAGGCGTTCGTGGAAGCAGAAGCGCGGAACTTCAGCACCGGCTTCCTCACACGCCTGAATGAGGGTGTAATGATCCGGGACCTCGATCTCGTTACCGTCAATCTTCAGTTTTGCCATCGTCACTCAGTCCTGTTTCCCGTTCACCGGAAGCCGGTAAACAAACCTATTCTGCAACGTTTCCACTGCCAGGCCGGATTTTTATCCCGCTGACACTGGTGTCGTCCAAATTTTCGTCTCCGCCCCCCGAGGCCCGGGAACCGGCCTGCGACGTCGCGGCATTGGGACCCTCCCCGCGCCGCTCAGTCTTGTCTCTCCTCCGATCGCGATCCGCGACCGGACATCATTACGTCCGCTTCCGGCCCTTTGCCGTCAGCGCCTTGGCCTGCGCCACCCAGCCATCGCGGGCGATGCGGCCGTCAAAGCCAAGCTCCGCGTCAAAGCGGGCCACATCGGCATCCGACCAGCCAGCGATCTCGGCGAGCGTGCGAACACCCTTGGCGTTCAGTACCTGCTCGAGCTTCGGGCCGACGCCGGAGATCTGCTTGAGATCATCGGCTTTCTTGCCACGCGCTGCCGGCTTGGCGGCAGCAACTGTCTTCGTCTTCGCCACCGGCTCGGCCTTGTCGGCAACCACGGCCAGCTTCACGCGTTCAGCCGTCTTCTTCGGCGCGGCCGGGCGAATGTTTTCCGGCTTCACGTCGATCTCGGGCTTTGGCTCTTCTGGCGGCGTCTCGTCGAGAACAGCCGCCAGCTTGTTCGAGGCTTCCATCGCACCCTGGAGAGCGCCGAAGAAGGCGCCGACCATCTGCGTGGAGAAACCGAAACCGATTGCGGTCGCGGCAGCCATGGCGGCTGCCGGATTGACCATCATCGGCGCGATCGGCAAGGCGCGGGCATTTTCCAGCATCTCGGCGGCAAGACGGCCGAAGTCGGCCGAGAAATCGGCGACCCCTTCCTTGTTCTTGCTGTCGGATGCGTTTGCCATCGTCTTACTCAGCAGCCTCGAGAACCGCGCCATGATCCATGGCGTTTGCCGTATACTGATCGATGCGCGCTTCGATCTCATGACGGAAGTTGCGGATCAGACCCTGCACCGGCCATGCGGCAGCATCGCCGAGCGCACAGATGGTGTGGCCTTCGATCTGCTTGGTCACGGCGAAGAGCATGTCGATTTCGCGCTTCTGAGCGTTGCCCTTGGCCATGCGCTCCATGACGCGCCACATCCAGCCAGTGCCTTCGCGGCACGGCGTGCACTGGCCGCAGCTCTCGTGCTTGAAGAAGGCCGAGATACGGGCGATCGCCTTGATGACGTCGGTGGACTTGTCCATGACGATCGAGGCGGCCGTACCGAAGGACGAACCGACCGAGCGCAAGCCGTCGAAGTCCATCGGCACGTCGATCATGTCCTTGGCGGGAACGATCGGGCACGATGCACCGCCCGGAATGACGGCGAGCAGGTTGTCCCAGCCGCCACGGATACCGCCGGCGTGCTTGTCAACGAGCTCACGGAAGGTGATGCCCATTTCTTCTTCGACGGTGCACGGCTTGTTGACGTGACCAGAGAGCATGAACAGCTTGGTGCCGACGTTGTTCGGACGGCCGAGTGCCGAGAACCAGCCGGCGCCGCGACGGAGAATCGTCGGAGCAACGGCGATCGACTCGACGTTGTTGACCGTGGTCGGGCAGCCGTAAAGACCCATGTTGGCCGGGAATGGCGGCTTCAGGCGCGGCTGGCCCTTCTTGCCTTCCAGGCTTTCGAGCAGCGCGGTTTCTTCACCGCAGATGTAGGCACCGGCGCCGTGGTGGACGAAGATGTCCATCGGGTAGCCCAGCTTGTTGTTCTTGCCGAGCAGACCGAAATCGTAGCACTCGTCGATCGCAGCCTGCAGCGCCTCGCGCTCGCGGATATATTCGCCGCGAACGTAGATGTAGGCGGTGTTGGCGCCCATGGCGAAGCTAGCGATAACACAGCCTTCGATCAGCGTATGGGGATCGTGACGCATGATGTCACGGTCCTTGCAGGTGCCGGGCTCGGATTCGTCAGCGTTGACGACCAGATAATGCGGACGGCCGTCGTTTTCCTTCGGCATGAAGGACCACTTGAGGCCCGTCGGGAAGCCTGCACCGCCACGACCGCGAAGACCGGAGGCCTTCATCTCGTTGATGATCCAGTCGCGACCCTTTTCGAGGATCTGCTTGGTGCCGTCCCAGTGGCCGCGGCTCATCGCGCCCTTCAGGGACTTGTCCTTAAGGCCGTAGATATTGGTAAAGATGCGATCTTTATCTTGTAACATGCTTCACCTCTTACCGCGGCTTCTTGCCGAAGACTTTAATGTATTCGGCTTCGCCGCCCTTGGCGAGCGCCTTGGCCTGCTTGACCCAGTCGTCGCGATCGATGCGGCCCTTGAAATTCAGGTAGCCATCGACCCACTCGCGCTCAGCCTTCTTCCAGCCCGCGACCTGCGCGAAGGTGAAGATGCCCAACTCGTGCAGCGTGCCTTCGATCTTCGGGCCAACGCCCGAGATCAGCTTCAGATCATCAGGGGTCGCAGGCTTTTCGATACCGGCGGGACGGTTCTTGTCTGTCAGCGACGGCTTTGCCGTTGCCGGAACCGGTGCCGCGACGCCCGGCTGTTCTTCAACGGCCTTGGCGTTTGTTGCAGCAGCCTTTGGCGCGGTGACAGGCGTCTTCAGTGCGGCGTTCGTCTCGGCGTCCGTGCTCTTGGGACGAGCAGCTTCGGATGGAGGGACAGGCGCGGCATCAACCTTGGCCGTTGCGGCATCGGTTGCAACCTTCTTGGCCGGAGCCTTTTTCTTCGGCTCTTCGTCGGTCAGCGACGTCGGGCCGCCTTCCGGAGAGGAGAAGTGACGGTCGATCTGCGGGCCGGGTGTTACGCTTGCGCCATTGCCGGCATCGAAGGTGTCGATGATCTCGGCCAGGCGCTCCGGCGTCAGGTCTTCGTAGGTGTCCTTGCCGATCATGACCATGGGCGCGTTGACGCAAGCCCCGAGACATTCGACTTCTTCCCAGGACAGCGTGCCCTCGGCGTTACGCTCGAACGGATGGTGATGGATCTTGCTCTTGCAGATCGACATCAGGCCTTCCGAACCGCGCAGCATGCAAGGCGTCGTGCCGCACACCTGGATGTGAGCGCGCGTGCCGACCGGGCCGAGTTGGAACTGCGTGTAGAAGGTCGCGACCTCGAGAACGCGGATGTAGGCCATGTCGAGCATGTTGGCGACCTTTTCGATCGCCGCGCGCGTGACCCAGCCGTCCTGTTCCTGCGCTCGCATCAACAGCGGTATGACCGCGGATTGCTGACGGCCCGCAGGGTATTTCTGGATCGTCTTATCCGCCCAGGCCGCGTTCTCGTCATTGAAGGCGAACGCGGCAGGCTGGAATTGATCTTCGGCTAATCGACGAACGGACATTCTTCCTCACGCCTTGTCAGTTTAGGGCGCCACACTGCGACGAGGTCAGAGACTTCATCTCGCAAGCGTAGGCCGACTGGTCTTTCTGCAGGAACACAACGAAGAACTTTCCACCGTTGGGGACTGCAGCCTTGATTTGATAGCCCTTGGACAAAAGCTCGCCCATGGACGCCTTGTTTGCCGGCGGCGCTACGTCGTCCTGACCCAACTTGGGGCCAAGTCCACCGGCTTCCTGCGCGTATGCGCCAGAAGCCAGGAGGAGAACGACGGTAACGAGCGACGGCAGTTTCATTAGCGGTCGACCTCGCCGAAGACGATGTCGAGCGAACCGAGAACGGCGGTCACGTCAGCAAGCATGTGGCCCTTGCAGAGGAAGTCCATCGCCTGCAGGTGGGCATAGCCCGGGGCGCGGATCTTGCAACGGTAGGGCTTGTTGCTGCCGTCGGCGACAACGTAGACGCCGAACTCGCCCTTCGGCGCTTCGACGGCCGCGTACACTTCGCCGGCCGGAACGTGGTAGCCTTCGGTGTAGAGCTTGAAGTGGTGGATCAGCGCTTCCATCGAACGCTTCATCTCGCCACGCTTCGGCGGAACGACCTTGCCGTCGATCGAGGAGACCGGGCCGACCTTGGCATCGCCGAGCAGGCGGTTGACGCACTGCTTCATGATGCGGACGGACTGGCGCATTTCGATCATGCGGATCAGATAGCGATCGTAGCAGTCGCCGTTCTTGCCGATGGCGATGTCGAATTCGAGATCGTTGTAGCACTCGTAGGGCTGCGAGCGGCGCAGGTCCCAGGCAGCGCCCGAACCGCGAACCATCACGCCCGAGAAGCCCCAGGACCATGCGTCTTCCAGCGATACGACGCCGATATCGACGTTACGCTGCTTGAAGATGCGGTTGTCGGTCAGGAGGCCTTCGATATCGTCGAGAACCTTGAGGAAGGGATCGCACCACTTGCCGATATCCTCGACCAGTTCCTGCGGGATATCCTGGTGGACACCGCCCGGACGGAAATAGGCCGAGTGCATACGGGCGCCACAGGCGCGCTCGTAAAACACCATCAGCTTTTCGCGTTCTTCGAAGCCCCAGACCGGCGGCGTCATCGCGCCGACGTCCATGGCCTGCGTCGTCACGTTCATGATGTGCGACAAGATTCGGCCAATTTCGGAGTAGAGAACACGAATGAGCTGACCGCGAATCGGAATTTCCAGCTTCAGCATCTTTTCGACAGCGAGCGCGAAAGCATGCTCCTGGTTCATCGGCGCGACGTAGTCGAGACGATCGAAATAAGGAACGGCCTGAAGATAGGTCTTCGATTCGATCAGCTTTTCGGTGCCGCGGTGCAGGAGGCCGATATGCGGATCGACGCGCTCGATGATTTCGCCATCGAGCTCAAGCACCAGACGCAGAACGCCGTGCGCGGACGGGTGCTCCGGTCCGAAGTTGATCGTAAAGTTGCGAACGTTATGTTCAGTCATAGCGACGCGCTCCGCGCTGGCAATTGGCATGAGACGACGAACGGAGAGGCTTCAAGACAGTCGAGCCTCATCTCAATTCGCAGCCTTCTCGTCTCCCGGAAGTACGTAATCGGTGCCTTCCCACGGGGACGTGAAATCGAAATTGCGGAATTCCTGCTTCAGTTCGACGGGTTCGTAGACGACGCGCTTGGCGGCATCGTCATAACGTACCTCGACGTAACCTGTCGTCGGGAAGTCCTTGCGCAGCGGGTGGCCTTCGAAGCCGTAGTCCGTCAGCAGACGGCGCAGGTCGGCATGGCCGGAGAACGGAATGCCGTACATGTCCCAGGCTTCGCGCTCGAACCACTCGGCGCCCATGTAGACAGACGTCGCCGACGGAACGGAAACGCCATCGGCAACAGCGAGCTTGACGCGGATGCGCAGGTTCTGCTTCGGCGACAGGAGATGATAGACGACATCGAAACGCTTTTCGCGTTGCGGCCAGTCGACGCCGCAAATGTCGATCATGCTGACGAAGCCGCAACGCGGATCGTCGCGCAGGAACGTCAGCAGCGCGACAATCGTTTCCGGCGTCGTGGTTACGTTCAATTCGCCATAGCTGATCGATGCATCGACAATCAGATCGCCGCGCATCTCGCGGAGATACGACGACAGTTCGCTCAAGGCTTCACTCATGACAGTCCTCCGCCCTTAGCGCTCAATCGTTCCGGTGCGCCGTATCTTCTTCTGCAGAAGCAAGACCCCGTAGAGCAGCGCTTCTGCCGTGGGGGGACAGCCCGGCACGTAGATATCGACAGGAACGACACGATCGCAGCCACGCACGACCGAGTAGGAATAGTGATAGTAGCCACCGCCGTTTGCGCAGGAGCCCATCGAGATGACGTAACGCGGCTCCGGCATCTGGTCATAGACCTTGCGGAGCGCCGGCGCCATCTTGTTGGTCAGCGTACCAGCGACGATCATGACATCAGACTGGCGCGGCGAAGCGCGCGGAGCGACACCGAAGCGCTCCATGTCGTAACGCGGGCCGGAAACCTGCATCAGGCCTTCGACGGCGCAGCAGGCAAGACCGAACTGCATCCACATCAGCGAGCCGGTGCGGGCCCAGGTGATCAGATCGCGAGTGGAGGTGACCAGGAAGCCCTTGTCGGCCAACTCGTCATTGATCTCGCCGAAGAACGCACTGTCGCTGCCAACAGGCTTGCCCGTTGCCGGGTCGATGATGCCTTTGGGATGCGGCGCGACGAGCGCCTTGTCGCTTGGGGCTACTCCCATTCCAGGGCTCCCTTTTTCCACTCATAAATAAAGCCGATGGTCAGCACGAGAAGGAAGACCATCATGGACCAAAAGCCGAACCAGCCGATCGCGCCGAAAGAAACGGCCCACGGGAACAGAAAGGCGACTTCGAGGTCGAAGATGATGAAGAGAATCGACACCAGGTAGAAGCGGATATCGAATTTCATGCGGGCGTCGTCGAACGCGTTGAAGCCGCATTCGAAAGCCGAAAGCTTTTCAGCATCAGGCGCCTTGTAGGCAACGGCGAACGGCGCAATGAGCAGCGACAAGCCGATTACAAGGGCGATGGCAATGAAAATGGCGATCGGAATATAAGAACTGAGAAGTCCAGTCATCAGGTTCATCCCTGCTTGCCGCCTGCGCCGGGAGGCGCGGCCTGAGCATTTGCCCGGCAAGCGAACGTGCGTTGCAACAAGCCGTGGTTAGCGCAGCCACAGCCAATGCGCAAGAGTTTTAGCGTGTCAATTCCAATTGCACACGTGCGACATTATTAGCCACGCACATTGTTTTTGCGACAAATCAACGCACAGCCCGCGATCTTGCATGCCAGCCCAGCATTTATTGCATGACTGAGAGGCTTTCATGAGTGGAAAGTGCAGGATTTGGCAGGACCAAGCCGCGAACTCAGGCTGCCGAAGCGCTTGAGAAGTAAGGCATATCCGCTGTTCGCGCCACATTCGCCCGCGCAGACGACCGCGAACCGGCTCATGTCTATGTATTTGATATACAATCGTGATTCTCGAGCAACTGTCGGATGCCGCGTGCGACGCACTTGGCCGCAGCGCCAAGCGGACGGGCAAGATCGGTGATTTTGCGGCGGTTAAGTGCGCGTTTCCTCATCTAAAGTCGGTGAATTGTCGGCAAGGCGGAGTATCCGCTCCGATTCGACTGAAAAACTGCGCCAATCGGGTCGCTATGTCGCAGGCTCAACGGCTAAATAAAGGGCATTTCGGCCAATGGATATTGCGCGCGCCCGAGTCCCGGAACGGGCCGCGCGGGGCGATTAGGCGGGTGCGCGGCGGCCTCATCAGACGCACTCTCAAGACCCGCGATTCCGGACATGCGCGAACGCTACTTAAATCCATAAGTTGCGCGAAATAACCTCGCTGGGGAGGCCCATTCCGACACTTCATTATAAGGACAAAGCAGCTCAAGCACGGCAGCGACAGGTGGCTTTATCGGCAACCGAGGACGCGGCAGGTCGATTGAGTATCGAGAGGCACCGAAGAGGCGTCTGAGCGCGACTGTCGCGGCTCCTGGCAGGCCACGCGCCGCCGCCTGCCCTCTTGGCGACGACGACCCATGCCGAAGGCATAGCGAAACGCGCAGGACTAAAACAGCGATGCGCATGAAACGCGCCTCAAGGACAGAAAGGCGCAAGCGCACCTTGTAGGTGATGTATATTATTGAGACATTCTGGAAGAGAATGGCGCGAGTGACGGGGCTCGAACCCGCGACCTCCGGCGTGACAGGCCGGCACTCTAACCGACTGAGCTACACCCGCGCATTTTCAGACTGCGTCGTTCCGGACCATGCTTTTCAGCACTTACATGAAATGGCGCGAGTGACGGGGCTCGAACCCGCGACCTCCGGCGTGACAGGCCGGCACTCTAACCGACTGAGCTACACCCGCATTCATTTCAAGCAGTCCGGATGCTTTTCGCGTCCGTGTCAAAGCAGCTTGCCGCTTCGATGAGCGGCTAACTACGGGGTTCGCATTTGAGTGTCAAGCAGGTTTGGAGACAAAACGATGACAGCCTGCGATTTGTTTGTGGGTGAATGAAATCAGATCGAAAATCCCCCCTATAGAAGAGCCTTCCAAGCGCTGGCGCTCCGGATACCCGCCAGCGGACGATCCTATCACTGCCCTCCCCTTGGCCTCCTCTTGTTGATTTTTCTTTTCCACAGACGGAATTACCGGGAAACCGGGGCATTGGTGGAGGCCGATCGAAAAAAATCAAAAAATCTTCACAAACGCTCTTGCGGTTTGTCCGCGATCCGCATAGATCACGGCCATCGACGCGGCGGACATGATCCGCACCGCGGAGGGCGATTAGCTCAGTTGGTAGAGCGCCTCGTTTACACCGAGGATGTCGGGAGTTCGAGTCTCTCATCGCCCACCATTTTCTCTCCCCTTTGTGTGATTGATCGGCCGACAGCTTTGATTTTGCTGCGGTTGCTAATCCCGTTTCCGGCGATTAGGTTCCGGCCAAATCGAACGGCACCTCATGTGCTTCAGGCGGAGATAGAATCATGAAAACACGCGAAGATCGCCAGGCACAGCGGGCAGCCATGCCACGCACGCAGCTCAGCGCCCACCACATGGAAAACGCCCGCCTGCTGCCGGATCGTGGCGAATTGCTCTATCGTATTCCCAATGGCGGCGTCGGCGTCGAGATCGGCGCGGCGTTCGGGGAATACACGGCGGAGATTCTCGAAAAGAATCGCCCGGCCCAGCTTTATCTCATCGATCCCTGGAGCATGGACCGCTACAGCTCCGGCCTCGACCAGATCCATACCCAGTTCGGCAAGCAAATCGAAAGCGGGCAACTGCACCTGATGCAGGGCACCTCGCTGGAGAAACTCGCCGAGTTCGAAGACGACTTCCTCGATTGGGCCTATATCGACACGGATCACTCGTTCGAACTGACCTGGCAGGAGCTTTTGCTCTGCGACCGCAAGGTCAAGCGGACCGGCCGCATCGCCGGCCACGACTTCTGCACCGGCAATACGGTGAAGCCGATCGTCTATGGCGTCGTCGAGGCCGTCACCAAATTCTGCAAGGATTATGGCTGGCAGTTCGAATTCCTGACCGTCGAATCGCATGCGCACTTCTCCTTCTGCCTGAAGCGGCTCTGAGTCGCGCAGGCTTTACGGAAAAATGGCAGAGGCGGGCGTGCCGCCCTGCCCTATCTCCTATGTCTCAAGCGCTTGTCGGCCTTTGTGTGGACTGATAGTGCCATGAAGGAAACGAGGAGGATCATTCCAATGAAGCAGCATTCTTTCGGCCACCTGCCGCACACGGTGAGCAATATCGGCTTTGGCGCATGGCAGATCGGCGGCGCCTGGGGCGACGTCAGCGAAGCTGATGGACGCGCAGCACTCAATGCGGCGCTCGATGCCGGCATCACCTTCATCGACACCGCCGACGTCTATGGCGACGGCCGTTCGGAAAAGATCATCGCCGATGTGCTTGAGAGCCGTGGCGGCGAGCGCCCGATGGTCGCCACCAAGGCCGGCCGACGACTCGATCCGCATGTGGCGCATGGTTACACCAAGGCCAATCTCGAAGGCTTCATCGACCGCAGCCTGAAGAACCTCAAAGTCGACAGCCTCGACCTCGTGCAGCTGCACTGCCCGCCGACGGAGGTGCTTTATCGCCCGGAGGTGTTCGAGGGGCTGAACGAGCTGCAGAAGGCCGGCACGATTCGCGGCTATGGCGTCAGCGTCGAGAAGGTCGAGGAAGCGCTGAAGGCGATCGAGTTCCCCGGCGTGGTCAGCATCCAGATCATCTACAATCTCTTCCGCCAGCGCCCGAGCCACCTTTTCTTTCAGGAAGCGCGGCAGAAGAACATCACGGTTATCGCCCGCGTGCCGCTGGCAAGCGGGCTGCTCTCCGGCAAGATAAGCCGTGAGACGACGTTTGCGAGCGACGATCACCGCAACTTCAACCGCCATGGCGAAGCGTTCGATGTCGGTGAGACCTTCGCGGGCGTTCCGTTCGAGGTCGGCCTGCAGGCGGTCGAAGAGGTTCGCAAGCTGGTTCCCGAGGGCGCCACGATGGCGGCGTTCGCGCTGCGCTGGATTCTGATGAGCGACGCCGTCACGGTGGTCATTCCCGGCGCCCGCAACGCCGAGCAGGCGAAGGCCAATGCGGTGGCCGCCAGCTTGGCGCCGCTGACGCATGAGGTGATGGCCGCGAGCCACGAGATCTACGACCGACTGATCGCGCCGCATGTGCACCAGCGCTGGTAACAGCCGCATCTTATCTAAAAACAGAAATGGCCGGGCATAGACCCGGCCATTTCCTTGTCTGGGCTTTGCCCGGATTACTTCTTGTCAGCGTAGGCCTTGATGGCGGCGGCGACTTCGGCCTGCGCCTTCTCGGCGTTTTCAAAGCCGTTCAGCTCGACAACCTTGCGCTTTTCCGGAATCTGCTTGTAGACGCGGAAGAAGGCCTGCAGGCGCTGCTGCTCGATCTCGGGAAGATCGCTGATTTCCTTGATCTTGTCGTAGCTCGGGTCGATGTCGCTGGCCGGAACGGCAACGATCTTGTCGTCCTTTTCGCCGCCGTCGATCATGTTCAGCACGCCGATCGCACGAACCTTGATGATAGCGCCCGGGACAACCGGCTCGCGGGTGTAGACGAGCGCGTCGAGCGGATCGCCGTCACCGCCGAGCGAGCTGGTGATGGAGCCGTAGTTGGCCGGGTAGATGACCGGCATCGACTGGAAGCGGTCCACGACGATGTGGCCGGTCTTGGCGTCGATTTCGTACTTGGTGAAGCTTCCCTGCGGAATTTCGATCGCCGTGAAGAACTCCTTGCTGTCGTCCTTCGGCTGCGGATAGTCGAGATAGGAAACATAGTCGGAAGCGGCGGCGACGCCGGCCGTGAGAAGAACGGCAGCGGCCGCAGAAATAATGGTCTTCATAAGAGATACCCCCAATTGGCATTGCGAAGAAACGCCCTCCGCCTATGGGGTTTGCATTACAGCGATGTGACATGTGCCGGGCGCTCGGGATCATCCACATGACAATCTCGTGAGCGCCCGGAACAGCGCTTATTCGGCTCCGCGCTCGCGCTTCATCTCGTGGCGCATGAGGAACAGCGAGGCGCAGAGGATCAGGGCGGCACCGAGCCACAAATAGCCCGCCGGCGCATAGCCGAAGACCAGCCAGCCGGCGAGAACGTTGAGCGGCAGCTTCAGATCGTCGAAGGGCTGGACATAGGCGGCATCGGCCGCGCTGTAGGCGAGCGTCAGAAGGTACTGGGCGATCGCCGTCAGCAGGCCGGCCGCGACGAGCAGAATCAACACCGTGCCTGTCGGCATCGCGAAGCCGGCCGCAAAGGCAAGACCGCCGTTGACGGGCGTGAGGAGCACGAGCAGCCACACGGTGATCGTCTCCGGCTTCTCGATCCCCGTCAGGCTCTTGGTGATCAGCGACGAGGCGCCCCAGAGAAGTGCCGACAGGATCGGCAAAAGTGCCGCCCAGCTGAAACTGTCCGACCAGGGCTGCAGGATGATCATGGCGCCGGCAAAACCACAGGCCGTGGCGCTCCAGCGCGCTGCCCCTACCCGTTCACCGAGGAACAGGCGGGCGCCGAGAATGATGAAGAAGGGTGAGGTCATGACCAGCGCGATGGCCTGCCAGATCGGTACGCTTGCAAGACCAGCGACCCAGGTCTGGACACCGAGAGCGGCCAGCACGACGCGGATGACGTGGCGCCAGGGGTATTGGGTGCGCATCGCACCGAGGCCAGTCTTCCACAGGAAGGGTAGCGAGAAGACGAGCGCGAAGGCATATTGCCAGAAAGCGACCGAGGCCGACGGAAAGGCCAGGGTCATCGTCAGCCGTTGAGTGACGACGTTGAGAACGGCGAAGGCGATGCCGGCAAGCACCATCCAGCTTGCGCCGGCGAGTGCACGCGATGCGGATATGGAAATCTGGGTAGTCTGATTCATGTCATTCATCCGAACAAAAGGACCAACACAAATCAGGACGCATGAACGCGGGTGCCGACGCGGCGGACGATGCCGCCCCGCGTACCCTGCTCATTCTCTTTCATCCGGACTATGACCGTCGGCTCCGGAATTCAACCGGATCTGCTGACCCTTCTCACCTGGAGTGAGAAGGCGCTCGCGGGCTCAAGCTTGCGCTCTTACCGCCGGTGGGGAATTGCACCCCGCCCTGAGAATGATCCATGCGTAGTTGAAAGCCGCGATCGCGGCAAGTCTCGCAAATGCGAAAAGGGTCCGGCTTTCGCCGAACCCTTCGAATACTTGTGCTGCCGGTCTCGTTGCCCGGCTGCCAAGCAAATCCAATCAGCCGTTGACGGCTTCCTTCAGGCCCTTGCCGGGCGTGAACTTCGGCACGTTGCGTGCCGGAATGTCGACTTCAGCGCCGGTCGACGGATTGCGGCCCTTGGTGGCAGCGCGATGGGAAACGGTGAAGCTACCGAAACCAGCGAGGCGAACGTCGCCCTTGCCCTTGAGCTCAGCCTGGACAACTTCGAAAACAGCGTCGACGGCCGAAGCGGCATCGGTCTTCGAGAGTCCTGCCTTTTCGGCAACTGCGGACACGAGTTCATTCTTGTTCATGTTTCCACCCCTTTCAAATGGTTCGAAACGACTCAAATCTATAGCCGGGCACGGAATTTGGTGCATCAGGCCCGCCGCACCCCAAAGAGCCTGCAAATAAAGGAAAAGCAAGCGTCTCCGTACGGTTTTCACAAAAAAAGGCTGGCAAAAATGCCAGCCTTTTCAGGGTTTTTAAGCAATAGGGCACGAATGTGGCAAACAAGGCTCAATGAGCGATGGAAGTGCCGCTTTCGTCGTGCCCTTCGACCGTTGCGATAACAGGCGTTTCCACCGTGCCGTCCCACTCGATCGCCTCCGGTCTGCGGACCAGAGCATGCTTGATCACCTCGCCCATACGGGACACAGGGATGATCTCCATGTTGTTCTTCACGTTATCCGGGATCTCCGCCAAATCCTTGGCGTTTTCTTCCGGGATCAGAACAGTCTTGATACCCCCGCGCAGCGCGGCGAGCAGCTTTTCCTTCAATCCGCCGATCGGCAGGACGCGACCACGAAGCGTGATTTCGCCCGTCATCGCCACGTCCTTGCGAACAGGGATACCGGTCATGATCGAGACGATCGCGGTTGCCATGCCGACGCCGGCCGATGGGCCGTCCTTCGGCGTGGCACCTTCCGGCACGTGGACGTGAATGTCCGACTTGTCGAAGCGCGGCGGCTCGATGCCGAAATCGACAGCACGCGAGCGGACGTAGGACGCCGCCGCAGAAATCGATTCCTTCATCACGTCCTTCAGGTTGCCGGTCACGGTCATGCGACCCTTGCCCGGCATCATGACGCCTTCGATCGTCAGCAGTTCACCACCAACCTCGGTCCAGGCCAGACCGGTGACGACACCGACCTGATCCTCGCCCTCGGCTTCGCCGTGACGGAAGCGCGGAACACCCAGATAGTCCGAAATGTTCTCGGCGGTAACCGCGACCGATTTCGTCTTACCCTTGATGATCTCGGTGACCGCCTTGCGGGCGAGCTTCATCAGTTCACGCTCGAACGAACGGACACCGGCTTCGCGTGTGTACTGCTGGCTGATCGCCATCAGGGCATCGTCCGAAACCGAGAATTCGTTCGGCTGCAGAGCGTGTTCCTTGATAGCCTTCGGCAGCAGGTGCCGCTTGGCGATCTCGCGCTTTTCGTCCTCGGTGTAGCCGGCGATACGGATGACTTCCATACGGTCCATCAAGGGCGCAGGGATATTCAGCGTGTTCGCCGTCGTGATGAACATCACGTCCGACAGATCGTATTCGACCTCAAGGTAATGGTCCATGAAGGTCGAGTTCTGGGCCGGATCGAGCACTTCGAGCAGAGCCGACGACGGATCGCCGCGGAAGTCCTGGCCCATCTTGTCGATTTCATCGAGCAGGAAAAGCGGGTTGGACTTCTTCGCCTTCTTCATCGACTGGATGACCTTGCCGGGCATCGAGCCGATGTAGGTGCGGCGGTGACCGCGGATTTCAGCTTCGTCACGAACGCCACCGAGCGCCATGCGGACATACTCACGGCCGGTCGCCTTGGCGATCGACTGGGCGAGCGAGGTCTTGCCGACACCCGGAGGGCCGACGAGGCACAGGATCGGACCCTTGATCTTGGTCGCACGGGCCTGGACAGCCAGATACTCGACGATGCGCTCCTTGACCTTGTCGAGACCGAAGTGATCGGCTTCGAGGATCTTTTCGGCGTTGTTGAGATCCGTCTTGATCTTCGACTTCTTAGACCACGGAATACCGAGCAGCCAATCGAGATAGTTGCGCACGACGGTGGCTTCCGCCGACATCGGGCTCATCTGACGAAGCTTCTTCAGCTCGGCATCGGCCTTCTCGCGACCTTCCTTGGAGAGCTTGGTCTTGGAGATGCGCTCTTCCAGTTCGGCCATCTCGTCGCGGCCTTCCTCGCCGTCGCCGAGCTCCTTCTGGATCGCCTTCATCTGCTCATTCAGGTAGTATTCGCGCTGGGTCTTCTCCATCTGGCGCTTGACGCGCGAGCGGATGCGCTTCTCGACCTGAAGGACCGAGATCTCACCTTCCATGAAACCGAGCGCCTTTTCGAGGCGTGCCTTGACGCTGGTGGTTTCCAGCATCTCCTGCTTCTCGGTGATCTTGATCGACAGGTGCGAGGCGACCGTATCGGCCAGCTTCGAGTAGTCGTCGATCTGGCTGGCGGCGCCAACAACCTCGGGCGAGATCTTCTTGTTGAGCTTCACGTAGCTCTCGAATTCGGACACGACCGAACGGCTCAGCGCTTCCAGTTCGACCGGATCGTCGTGCGGCTCTTCGAGCACATGACCGAGCGCTTCGTAGAAATCCTCGCGGTCGGTGTAGGCGTCGATTTCAGCGCGCGCGCGGCCTTCGACGAGAACCTTGACGGTTCCGTCTGGAAGCTTCAGCAGCTGCAGAACGTTGGCGACGGTGCCGACATTGTGGATGGCGGACGGCTCGGGATCATCGTCGCTGGCATTGATCTGCGTGACGAGCATGATCTGCTTGTCCGAGCCCATGACTTCTTCGAGCGCGCGGATCGATTTCTCGCGGCCTACGAAGAGAGGTACGATCATGTGCGGAAAGACCACGATGTCGCGCAGGGGCAATACTGGATAAGCGGTGCTCGCAACTGACGTTTTCTTCGTCATTTTATTTCCTTTCCATCGTCCCGTTGCCGGGCTCTTCTGGCGCGACCGTTTGGGACCGGCCGCACTCTCACTTGCATTAACAAGTGGAGGTTCTGACTATGCTTTTCAAGCTGCCACATGGCCCGTGTCCGCTTGGACATGACAGCTATGCTACAACGGAACACCTCACTATGTCGCGCCTAGCTGGACCAGCGCTGACCATTTCCGAACCGGCTAAAATACAATGCCGAAACACACCAACGGAATCATTGCATAATTGCCAAGGGCGGATGAATTCGCAACGGCAACGAACGTGGTTTCAGGCGTCATCAGCAAGTTTTATCGGCATTTGGAGGTGCCGCGAACGGTTTTTCAAATAGAAAGGGGCCTGCCAACGGCAAGCCCCTTAAATTCACGGTTCGTATCGCGCTGATACTTAGGCCGAGGCGTTGGCCTTTTCTTCCTGGCGATCCGCGTAGATGTAGAGCGGACGCGAGGAGCCGCGGACGACTTCGTCGGAGATGACGACTTCGCGCACGCCTTCGAGCGTCGGCAGTTCGAACATCGTGTCGAGCAGGATCTTTTCCATGATCGAACGAAGGCCGCGGGCGCCGGTCTTGCGGGTGATCGCCTTGCGGGCGATTTCGCGAAGGGCGTCCTCGTGGAAGGTCAGCTCGACGTCTTCCATCTCGAACAGGCGCTGGTACTGCTTGACGAGCGCGTTCTTCGGTTCCGACAGGATCTGGATCAGTGCGTCCTCATCCAGGTCCTCGAGCGTCGCCAGAACCGGCAGACGACCGATGAACTCGGGGATCAGGCCGAACTTGACGAGATCTTCCGGCTCCAGTTCGCGCAGCACTTCGCCGACGCGACGGTCATCCGGAGCGGCAACGCTTGCGCCGAAGCCGATCGAGGTCTTTTCGCCACGGGCCGAGATGATCTTGTCGAGACCGGCAAAGGCGCCACCGCAGATGAACAGGATGTTCGTGGTGTCGACCTGCAGGAATTCCTGCTGCGGATGCTTGCGGCCGCCCTGCGGCGGTACGGAAGCGACCGTGCCTTCCATGATCTTCAGAAGCGCCTGCTGCACGCCCTCGCCCGACACGTCGCGGGTGATCGACGGGTTGTCGGACTTGCGCGAGATCTTGTCGACTTCGTCGATGTAGACGATGCCGCGCTGCGCCCGCTCGACGTTGTAGTCGGCAGCCTGCAGAAGCTTGAGGATGATGTTTTCGACGTCTTCACCGACATAACCGGCTTCCGTCAACGTCGTGGCATCGGCCATAGTGAAGGGAACGTCGATGATGCGGGCGAGCGTCTGGGCAAGATAGGTCTTGCCGCAACCGGTCGGACCGACCAGCATGATGTTCGACTTCGCAAGCTCGATTTCGCCGTTCTTGGTGGCGTGCGCGAGACGCTTGTAATGGTTGTGAACGGCAACGGACAGGATCTTCTTCGCCTGACGCTGGCCGATGACGTATTCGTCGAGGACCTTGATGATGTCCTGGGGCGTGGGAACGCCATCACGGGACTTGACCATCGAGGACTTGTTTTCCTCGCGGATGATGTCCATGCACAATTCGACGCATTCATCGCAGATGAAAACTGTCGGTCCGGCAATCAACTTGCGGACTTCGTGCTGGCTCTTTCCGCAGAAGGAGCAGTACAGGGTGTTCTTAGAGTCGCCGCCGTTGCTGCCGCTGACTTTGCTCATATCACTTTCCTTCCAGCACGCCGCATTTCAAGGTGAAAGTGCGGTCAACTCATTGGCCTGCCCCACTTGGAGCTACAGCCGGCCAAGGCCGTCAAGGGGTACGAACCGGGTCCAGACTAGGCCGTCTTGGCCCCGGCGGCAACGAACTCCCCTTCGAAGCCAAATGCTATGTCATAAAAATTCAACATAGCATTAATACTTGAGAATGGTTCACCCGCCACTCGGTTTATTCCCTAGTTCGATCACAAATGAGATAGAACTGTGGCGGGGAAAACACCATCCCTAGTTCTGACTAGGCGCAGCGCCTTCGATCTCGACGCGAGACGTCAGGACCTTGTCGATCACGCCCCAGTCCTTGGCTTCCGCCGCATCCATGAAATGGTCACGGTCGAGCGTCTTTTCAACTTCCTCGTAGGTCCGGCCCGTGTGCTTGACGTACACTTCGTTCAGGCGGCGCTTCATCTTGAGAATGTCGCGTGCGTGACGCTCGATGTCCGAAGCCTGGCCCGAGAAGCCGCCCGACGGCTGGTGAACCATGATGCGCGAGTTCGGCGTGGCGAAGCGCATGTCCTTGTCGCCGGCTGCGAGAAGCAGCGAGCCCATGGAAGCGGCCTGGCCGATGCACAGCGTCGACACGGCAGGCTTGATGAACTGCATCGTGTCGTAGATCGCCATGCCGGCGGTGACGACGCCGCCCGGAGAATTGATGTAGAGCGCGATTTCCTTCTTGGGGTTCTCGGCTTCGAGGAAAAGCAGCTGGGCGCAGACGAGCGTCGCCATGTGATCCTCGACCGGACCCGTCAGGAAAATGATGCGTTCCTTGAGCAGGCGCGAATAAATGTCGTAGGAGCGTTCACCGCGATTGGTCTGTTCCACAACCATCGGCACGAGGGCCATAGCGGTATCGACTGGGTTTCTCATGTGCGTCCTTTGTCAACGTCTTTCCGGCCCGACGCCGGGAATCAAAGAAAATGCCTTATCCCTACATAGAACTTCCCTACCCTTCTCTTCAAGACGCGCCTTGGGATAACGTTAAGACGGTGGGAAACCATGCCTGTTTTCATGGGCCCTCTGTAGGGAGATTCTTCGAAACCGTCATTAACGGCGGCGGGCCATACTCCCGGCTCACAGCTTTTCTCTTCAGCAAGATGAAGAAATGCTGAATTCGCCCAGTATGGGACGCCGGTCATTTACCTCGTGGAAAGCCTATCGCCAGATAACGGACGAGGCCTGCGGGCCGCCGCTCCGCGATTAACAAAGTCGCCAGCTTATTTAGCGAGGATGCGGCCATACAAGGGGTATTGCCGTGTTCAATGTTACGACAGGACTGGCCATTTGGTGCTCCGAGGCTATGACGCTCGCGCTGGTCGCGTTCATTGCCTGGCGCCATAATGTCCGAGATAAGACTTATTTCTATTGGGGCTGGGGCTTTGCGCTCAGCGGCATTGGATTTGCACTGGTGGCATTGCGCGGCCACATTCCGAGCTACCTGTCGATCGAGGCGGGCAATACCATCGCGCTTGTGGGCCAGAGCGCCTGGGTGGCTGGATATCTGGCGCTCGACCGGCGCAAGATCGAATGGTGGGTGCTTTTGCCGCCGGTCGTCTGGCTGGCCGGCGTATTCCTGCCCTGGGTGCACGACGACTATCCGAACCGGGTTGCCCTCTACAACCTCGCCTCGGCAACGGGCGCGACGGCGCTGACCATGGCGGTCAGCTCGCCCGGCCTCAACCGGGAATCGGCGCGCGCCAAGCTCGCGGTCATGTTCATTCTGCAGGCCTGCGTCTGTTTTATCGCCGCCGGCGCGATCGCCGTGCTGTCCCCGGGTGATATGGAAGCAGCCAACATCGCGGGCCTCGCCGCCATGGGTACGGCGCTGATGCTGACTCTTGCCTGCGCGCTGACGGTTCGTCTCATCATGGAGCGCTCGGAGCAGAAATTGCGTATTCTCAGCCTCACCGACACGCTGACGGGTGTCCTCAATCGCCGCGGGCTGTTTGCGCAGTTCACGCGCATCCAGACGAAGGCGTTCGACGAGAACCGCCACGTCGCCGTTCTTCTGTTCGATCTCGACAATTTCAAGCGCATCAACGACCGCTTCGGCCATCAGGGCGGCGATGCCGTGCTGACGGTCTTTGCCCGCATGGCGCAGCAGTTTACGCCCGCAGGCGTGTTCGGCCGCATGGGCGGCGAGGAATTCGGCGCGTTCGCTAGCGTCGCCGACCAGACCGAGGCCGAGGCGCTCGCCGAAACAATCCGCACCGAGTTCTGCCGCGTTCCCGTCAGCACCGGCGATGCCATCATTCCGGCCACAGTCAGCATCGGCGTGGCGCTTGCCTCGCCCATCGAGGCCAACATGGACAAGCTGGTATCGGCAGCCGACCGCGCGCTCTACGCCGCCAAGGCCGCGGGCCGCAACTGCACCGTCACCTTCGGTGAGGCCGAGGCGGCCGCGCCGCCACCGCCGGAAGAAAAGCCGGATCACACGACGGGCGAACTCGTGCCGACGCTCGACGACCAGATCCATGCGCTGCGTCGTGTGGGATCACTTGGACGCTGACAATAGGTTGTACTCTCTTCCCGAGATTGTGCAAATCCGCTAAGCCTCGGGCATGATCACATTGCCTTACATGTCCATTGACCCTGCTGCGCGCCGCGTCTCCATCGATGCGCGCAGCCCCTTGTTCTACAGCAATCCCAATGCCGCATACGCGGCATTGCATACCCACTGTCCCACATTTTACTGGGAAGAGCAGAAGCAGTGGTTCTTCACCTCATATGACCATGTGAACGCGCTGTTGCGCGACCGCCGCTTCGGCCGGCAGATCCTGCATATCGCCAGCCGCGAGGAACTGGGGCTTCCCGAGCCCGACCAGCACGTCGTCAATTTCGACCTTGCCGAACGCTATTCCCTGCTCGAACTCGAGCCGCCGGAACACACACGCCTTCGCACGCTCGTCAACCGCGCCTTCGTTTCGCGCCATGTCGAGAAGATGAAGCCGGAGCTCGAGGAGCTCGCCAACCGGCTGATCGACCAGTTCGAGCACAAGGGCGAGGTCGAGTTGCTCTCGGCCTTCGCCGACATCATCCCGGTCACGATGATCGCGCGGATGATCGGCATCCCCGAGGAGATGGGTCCGCAGCTCCTCAAGTGGTCGCATGCCTATATCCGCATGTATCTATTCGGCCGTACCCGCGCCGACGAAGATGGCGCTGAAAAGGCCGCGAAGGAATTCGCCGATTACGTGAAGACCGTGATCGCCGAGCGCCGCGCCAATCCGCGCGACGATCTTTTGACGCACATGATCCACACCGAGCACAAGGGTCAGTATCTGACCGAGGACGAACTCGTCTCGACGACGATCGTGCTTCTCAATGCCGGGCATGAGGCGACCGTGCATCAGATCGGCAACTCGGTGCGGATGATCCTCGACAGCGGCTTTGCGCCTTCAGAACTGTTCAAGGACGAGGAAACGACGGAGCGGACCGTCGAGGAATCGCTGCGCATTTGCGCGCCGGTTCACATCTTCCAGCGTTGGGCGCTGGAGCCGGCCGAGATCGACGGCATATCGTTCAAGCGTGGCGACAAGGTGAGCCTGATCCTGGCCGCAGCCAATCTCGATCCGCTGAAGTTCACCGATCCGCTGACCTTCAAGCCGGATCGCCGCGAAGCGCCCAATCTCTCCTTCGGCGCCGGCATTCACTTCTGCATCGGCGCGCCGCTGGCGCGGCTGGAGCTCAACGTGGTGCTGCCGATCCTGTTCGAGCGCCTGCCCGGCCTGAAGTTGGCCAAGACGCCCGAAGTAAAGGACGTCTACCATTTCCATGGTCTCGACCGGCTCGACCTCAGCTGGCCGACTAAATAAAACGACCGCGCTCCCTTTCGGGGAGCGCGGCCATCTGCCTTGGGAGGCACAGCTGCCGGGCGGCGGCAGGCTGTTCTCTGATTACTTGGCCTATTCAGCGGCCTGCAGCGTCGGAACCGGCTGGTCGAGCTCTTCCGGCAGCTGGCCGGCCATGGCGGCGGCGAACTTTTCCTGGTCGAGTTCATTTTCCCAGCGGGCGACCACGACGGTGGCGACAGCGTTGCCGACCAGGTTGGTCAGAGCGCGGCATTCCGACATGAAGCGGTCGATGCCGAGGATCAGCGCCATGCCGGCGACAGGAACCGAAGGCACGACCGACAGGGTTGCTGCGAGCGTGATGAAGCCCGCGCCGGTGATGCCTGCGGCACCCTTGGACGACAGCATCGCAACGAGGAGCAGCAGTATCTGGTCGGTAAGCGACAGATCGATACCGGTTGCCTGGGCGATGAAGAGCGCCGCCAGCGTCATGTAGATGTTGGTGCCGTCGAGATTGAACGAATAGCCGGTCGGGATGACCAGGCCGACGACCGAGCGCTTGCAGCCGGCGCGTTCCATCTTCTGCATCAGACCCGGCAGGGCCGCTTCCGACGAGGACGTACCGAGGACGAGCAGCAGCTCTTCCTTGATGTAGCGGATCAGCGACAGGATCGAGAAGCCGTTATACTTCGCAACCGCACCCAGCACGACCAGCACGAAGAGAAGCGCGGTGATGTAGAAGGTGAGGATGAGGTAGGCGAGATTGGCGACCGAGCCGATGCCGTACTTGCCGATGGTGAACGCCATGGCGCCGAACGCACCGATCGGGGCAGCCTTCATCAGGATGGCGACGAGGCGGAAGACCGGGGCGGTGAGCGCGGTCAGGAAATCGGTGACCGGCTTGCCCTTTTCGCCGACCATGCCGAGCGCGATGCCGAACAGGACCGAGAAGAACAACACCTGCAGGATATCGCCCTGGGCGAACGCACCGACGATGGTTTCCGGGATGATGTTCATCAGGAAGCCGGTGATCGTTGTCTCGTGCGCCTTGGTGGCGTAGGTCGAGACAGCCTTGCCATCGAGCGTTGCCGGATCGATGTTCATGCCGGAGCCCGGATGCAGCAGGTTGCCGACGATGAGGCCGACGATGAGCGCCAGCGTCGAGAAGACGATGAAATAGAGCATCGCCTTGCCGGCGACGCGGCCGACCTTCTTCAAGTCCGACATGCCGGCAATGCCGGTTGCGACCGTGAGGAAGATGACCGGTGCGATGATCATCTTGACGAGGCGGATAAAGGCATCGCCGAGCGGCTTCAGGCTGGCGCCGAAATCAGGCCAGAAATGGCCGATCAGCATGCCGGCGATGATGGCGACGACGACCTGGAAATAGAGATGCCGGTAGAACGGCATCTTGGTCCGCGGCTCGGCGGCTGGAATTGCAACACCCATAGTGTCCTCCATAAAGCCCCCAACCTGACCGGCCTCCCGGGGCAACTGCGTTTCAATCAACAGCCTTCCGGCTATTCGCAGTTACGTTGCAATGACCGTGCCAGTTTCCGCGCGCCGCAATATCGCCATGATTCAAAAGGCTTTTCTTCCGGGCCGAAACGTTGCCGGAGTTCGATTGCGCGAATTACCGCACAATTTCATTTGACGGATGTGCGAAAATCCGCACATTAAACGCCATGCCAGATACGCCGAGCATTCCGGGTTTTGAGACTATCGACGACGTCGATCGCAGGACGCGACGCGGCTGGATCCTGTTCGTCGCCTTCTCCGCCGCTTTGCTTGTCGCCGCGCTGATCGGTGCGGCACTTTACGGGCGCAGTTCGTCGATCAACGCGCTGGCAACCCAGAGCCAGACCGATGCCAGCCTGAAGGTGGCGCTGCTGACGGCCGTGCTCGAGCGTCCCCGGGCGCTGCCATTGCTGCTTGCCGAGGACCAGCAGGTCCTGAATGCCCTCTCCTCCACCAGCGTCACCGATATCGACATATTGAACCGCAAGCTGGAGCGGCTGGTGACGGGCACGCAAGCCGCGGTCCTCTATGTCATCGGCACCGACGGTCTCGCTATCGCGTCCAGCAACTGGCGCGAACCGATCAGCTTCGTCGGCAACGACTATACGTTCCGCGACTATTTCAAGCGGGCGATGCAGCAGGGAACGGCGGAGCATTTCGCGCTCGGCAGCGTCAGCAAGCGACCGGGTCTCTACATCTCACGCCGGGTCGGCAGCGCCGACGCGCCGCTCGGCGTCGTAGTCGTGAAGCTGGAATTCGACCAGCTCGAGACCGACTGGCGCGACACTCGCCGGCCGGTCTACGTAACCGACGAGCACGGCGTCGTGCTGATCACCAGCATCCCCTCATGGCGCTTCATGACGGCTGTGCCGGTGCCACAGCAGGAGCTCTCAGCCATCCGCGAGAGCCTGCAATTCGGCGATGCGCCGCTGACGCCGCTGCCGGTCGTTAGGCCCGACATCATCGACCCCAAGACGTCGCTGGTTTCCGCGATCCTGCCCGGCAGCAATGCCGCGGAATATCTGCGCCTCTATGCCGCCGTACCGACGACGCCCTGGCGGCTGGAGTATCTGGTGCCGACGGAGGCCGCCGTCGCCTCCTCCGTGCGGGAGATGCGGCTGCTGTCGCTCGCCGTGCTGGTGCCGATCCTCGCGGTCGCGGCATTCCTGCTCCGGCGCAGGCAGAGTGCGGCCATGCGGATTGCAGTCGAATTATCGATGCGAGAGGAGCTTGAGCGGCGGGTCGTCGCCCGCACCGAGGATCTCAGCCGCGCGCGTGACCGTCTGCAGGAAGAGATCGCCGATCACAGGAACACCGAATCCAGGCTGCAGGTCGTGCAGCAGGAGCTGGTCCAGGCAAACCGGCTCGCCATTCTCGGCCAGGTCGCAGCCGGCGTCGCGCATGAGATCAACCAGCCGGTCGCGACCATCCGCGCCTATGCTGATAATGCACGCGTCTTCCTAGACCGCCAACAGGCCGAGCCGGTGAAAGAGAACCTCGGCGCCATCGCCGCGCTGACCGAGCGGATCGGTTCGATCACCGAGGAGCTGAAGGCCTTCGCGCGCAAGGGCCGGACGGCACCGGAGCCGGTGGAGCTGAGGGATGTGATCGAGGGCGCCGTGGTGCTGCTCAAGAGCCGCTTCGCCGGACAATTGCAGGCGCTCAGCATCAAGCTGCCGCCGCCGGGGCTGCAGGTTCTCGGCAACAGGGTTCGGCTCGAGCAGATCCTCATCAACCTGTTTCAGAACGCGCTCGAAGCGCTGGAGGGGCGCAGCGATGCGCGGGTGGAGATCTCGGCCGTCGCGACGGATGAGGACGTCGAGGTGATCGTCGCCGACAACGGCCCGGGCATACCTGCCGCCATCCTCGCTTCACTGTTTACGCCCTTCAACACGTCCAAGGAAAAGGGTCTCGGCCTTGGCCTGGTGATCTCGAAGGATATCGTCGCCGATTACGGCGGACGCATCGAGGTCTCCAGCAGCGACCAGGGAACAAGCTTCATCGTGCATCTCGTGAGAGCAAAGCCATGACAGACGCCGCATCCATCTTCCTCGTCGACGACGACAAGGACCTTCTGCGCGCCACCAGGCAGACGCTGGAACTGGCGGGCTTTTCCGTTTCCGCCTTTTCGTCGGCGGTCGATGCGCTGGCGGTGCTAACGCCGGATTTTCCCGGGATCATCGTCTCCGATATCCGCATGCCGCAAATGGACGGCCTGCAGCTGTTCGACCACGTGCAGCGGCAGGACCAGGATCTTCCCGTCATTCTGGTGACGGGTCACGGCGATATTCCGATGGCGGTGAAGGCGATCCAGCAGGGTGTGTATGATTTCATCAGCAAGCCCTTCCCCGCCGACCGGCTGGTGCAGAGCGTGCGCCGGGCAGTGGAGAAGCGGCGTCTGGTGCTGGAAAACCGAGCACTGCGCAAGGCAAGCGAACAAGTTCGCGACGACCTGCCGCTGATCGGCCAGACGCCGGCGATGGAGCGGCTGCGCCATACGCTCAGACAGATCGCCGATACCGATGTCGACGTGCTGGTGACCGGCGAGACCGGCAGTGGCAAGGAAGTCGTAGCCAGCCTGTTGCACCAGTGGGGGCGGCGCAAGGCCGGGAACTTCGTGGCGCTCAATTGCGGCGCCCTGCCGGAGACCGTCATCGAAAGCGAGTTGTTCGGGCACGAGCCCGGCGCCTTCACCGGCGCGCAGAAGAAGCGTGTCGGGCGTATCGAGCACGCTAGCGGCGGTACGCTGTTTCTCGACGAGATCGAGAGCATGGCGCCGTCAACACAGGTGCAGATGCTGCGCGTGCTTGAAATGCGCGAGGTGACGCCGCTCGGGACCAACGAAGTGCGACCGGTCGACCTGCGGGTGGTCGCAGCCGCCAAGGTCGATCTCGGCGATCCCCGGCAGCGCGGCGAGTTCCGTGAGGACCTCTATTATCGGCTGAACGTGGTGACGATCTCAATCCCTCCGCTCAGGGAGCGTCGCGACGACATTCCGCTGCTCTTCGGCTATTTCGCCGAGCGCGCGGCGAAGCGCTTCAAGCGCGACATTCCGGTCGCGTCGTCCGCCGTGCACCGGCATCTGCAGGGCCACGACTGGCCCGGCAATGTCCGTGAACTCTCGCATTTTGCCGAGCGTTTCGTGCTTGGCGTCGATCAATTCGGCGGCAGCGCATCCGAGGCGAAGCCCAGCGATCTTGGCGAGGGCCTGCCCCTGCCCGATCGGCTGGATCGCTACGAAGCAAGCATCATCCGCGACGTGCTCGACGCCAATGACGGCGATGTGCGCAGGACGATCGCGGAACTCGGCATTCCGCGAAAGACCTTCTACGACAAGCTGCAGCGCCACGGCATCGTGCGTGCCGACTTCGCGCCGAGCGACGAGCGGAACTAGCCCGCCGTCACACCATAGCGCGCTGCCGGCTTGTTGTGCGAGAGATTGGGCCCGAGCGCCAGGCGCGCTGCCGTTGCGACATCGAGATCGCCGCTATCGGGCAAGGACGGGATGGTGACCAGCTCGCCCTGATCGAAGCCCGCAAGGGCCGCGTCCACCATGTCGTTCACGTCCATGACCATCGACGGCGGCATCTGATCGAAGGAGCGGCCGACGCGCTCGAAGATTTCCGTGCGGGTCAGGCCGGGCATGACTGCCTGAACCTTAACGCCCCTTTCCGCGACTTCCGAATGGATGGCCTGGGTGAGGTTGAGGACGAAAGCCTTGGTGGCGCTGTAGGTGCCATTGAAACGCTCCGGAATATAGGCAACCACCGATGCGATGTTGATGATGGCGCCCCTGCCCCGCTCTGCGAAGGCCTGCGCGGCGGCAACAGCCAGCCGGTTGGCGGCAACGACGTTCAGCTCGATCATCGTTTCGAGATAATCGATGTCATCCTCCACCAGCGTGCCCTTGGGGCCGATGCCGGCATTGTTGACGAGCAGGCTGATGTCAGCGTCCTCGCGTAGGCGCTTCTCGACGATCCTGACGTCGGCGCGATCGGTGAGGTCGGCCGGAAGGACACTCACTTTCACACCGGCCTCACCAGTCAACCGGTCGGCCAGCGCTTGCAGGCGCGCGACATCGCGGGCGACGAGAACGAGATCGTAACCGCGCTTGGCAAGGCGATCGGCATAGGTGGCGCCGATGCCGGACGAGGCGCCGGTGACGAGTGCGGTTCCGAGAGATGCAGTGGACATGGTGGCATTCCTTCCTTGTTTGAACCCGCCCTGCTCGGTCTCACGGGGCGCGTTGAATTTTACTGGTATATGCCACTATATTTAGGCGACGGATCGGTGCGCGCAAGAGGCGATTGAAAAAGATGTGACGTTTAGCGGTTGACGGATCGCCACCAATCGGAAGACATCACCGATGGAGAACATGCAATGGCAGAGAGCAACACCCCTGACGGGGCATGGAATTATTGCAGCAACAGCGCGCTCAAGCGCGCATCACGGCAATTGGGCCAGCTTTATGAAGACGTGCTCGCGCCGAGCGGCTTGAAGATCACGCAATACACGCTGCTGACGCAGATCAAGCTCGGCCGCGAAACGCCGCTGAAGATGCTAGCCGAGGCGATGGTGATGGATCTCTCCGCGCTCGGCCACACGCTGAAGCCGCTGCAGCGCGATGGTCTCGTGGAACTCGTGGCCGACGAGCATGACCGCCGCGTCAAGCGCGTGCGGCTGACCCAAAAGGGCGATCAGCTGTGGAATGAGACGAACGGCCTGTGGCGCGAGGCACAGGCAAGCTTCGATGCGGCCTTCGGCAAGGATGCCTCCGAAAACCTGCGGCGGACCATGGATCTCATCGCATCACCGGGCTTTGCCGCGGCATTTTACGCCGCCCGGCAGGATCAGGATTGAAGAGCGCAGCAAGGATGTCCCTGCACGGGGACCGCGCCATCAGAGCCTGATGACGTAGTCCTTGCGAGTCGTTTCAATGACTTCCCAGGTTCCCTTGAAGCCAGGTCTCAGGATCATCCGGTCGCCGGCGCGCAGGTGGACGGGCTCGCCATCGTCTTCGGTGACGACGGAGTGGCCAGAGAGAACGTTGAAATATTCCCACTCGTCATAGACGATCCGCCACTTGCCCGGCGTCGCCTCCCAGATGCCCGCATAGAGACCGCCGTCGGCCTCCTCCAGGTTCCATGTCCGGAACTGCGGATCTCCCGCGATCAACCGATCCTCTGCCGGGGCGCCGACCTCGGGTTCGATGCCTGAGATATCGAGCTTGAGCTGCTTTGCCATTCCGCCTCACACCTTCGCCAGCGACTGTTCGAGATCAGCGATGATGTCCTTGACGTCCTCGATACCGATCGAGAGGCGCACGACGTCCGGGCCGGCGCCTGCGGCGGTCTTTTGCTCGTCGGTCAGCTGGCGGTGGGTGGTGGAGGCCGGGTGGATGACCAGCGAGCGGGTGTCGCCGATGTTTGCAAGGTGCGAGAAGAGCTGCAGGCCCTCGACCAGCGACTTGCCGGCCTCGTAGCCGCCCTTGACGCCGAAGGTGAAGACGGATCCCGCCCCCTTTGGCGAATAGCGCTGCTGCAGCGCGTGGTTCGGATCGTCCTCAAGGCCGGCGTAGTTGACCCAGGCGATCTTGCTGTGCGCCTTCAGCCATTTGGCGACCGTCGCGGCGTTTTCGCTGTGGCGCTGCATGCGCAGCGGCAGCGTCTCGATGCCTGTGAGGATCAGGAAGGCGTTGAAGGGCGAGATGGCAGGGCCGAGGTCGCGCAGGCCGAGAACGCGGCAGGCAATGGCGAAGGCGAAGTTGCCGAAGGTCGAATGCAGGACCACGCCGTTATATTCCGGCCGAGGGCTCGAAAGCATCGGGTAGTTGCCGGATTTCGACCAGTCGAATGTGCCGCCATCGACGATGATGCCGCCCATGGAATTGCCGTGGCCGCCGAGGAACTTGGTCAGCGAATGCACGACGATATCGGCGCCGTGTTCGATCGGGCGGATGAGATAGGGGCTGGCCATTGTGTTGTCGACGATCAGCGGCAGGCCGTGCTTGTGGGCCACATCGGCGATCGCAGCGATATCGACAAAGGTGCCGCCGGGATTGGCGAGGCTTTCGATGAAGATCGCCCGGGTATTTTCGTCGATCTGGCTTTCGAAGCTCGCCGGATCGGCGGAATCACCCCAGCGCACCTGCCAGCCGAAATTATCGAAGGCGTGGCCGAACTGGTTGATGGAGCCGCCATAGAGCCGCTTGGCTGCAACGAAGTTTTCGCCTGGGCGCAGCAGCGTGTGGAAGACGATCATCTGCGCGGCATGACCGGAGGCGACGGCGAGTGCCGCCGTGCCGCCCTCGAGTGCTGCGACACGCTCTTCGAGCACAGCCTGGGTGGGGTTCATGATGCGGGTGTAGATATTGCCGAATTCCTGCAGGCCGAAGAGTGCCGCCGCGTGATCGGCATCGTTGAAGACGTAAGCCGTCGTCTGGTAGATCGGTGTGGCGCGCGCGCCGGTCGCCGGATCGGGCTTTGCGCCCGCATGCACGGCCAACGTATTGAAACCCGGATCATTCGCGGTCATGAAGTCCTCCCGTTCTGATTTGACTTTGCTGCTTTAACTTCGCTGGGCGGAGCATAGCGGACGATCGGCAAAAGTTAATCGCCATCCATTTCAACCGAGACGCGTTTGGCGAAAAATTTGCCCTTCTCAGCCGATGAGGCGTGGATACTCGATTGCCGGGCAGCGATCCATGACGACCTTGATACCGGCCGCCTCGGCTTTGGCGGCAGCGGCATCGTCGCGCACGCCGAGCTGCGCCCAGATCACTTTCGGTCGCGGGTTCATCGCCAGCGCCTCGTCCACCACCTCCGACAGATAGTTGGAGGCCCGGAAGACATCGACCATGTCGACCGCAACGGGCACGTCAGCGAGGTGGCTGAAGACCTCCTGCCCCTGGATGCGCTTGCCGACCTGGCCGGGATTGACGGGCACAACCTCATAGCCGCGCGAGAGAAGATAGCCCATGACGCCATTGCTCGGCCTTGCGGGATTGGGCGACGCGCCGGTGAGCGCGATCGTCTTCACCGACCGGAGGATATCGAGGATGTATTCGTCGCTATAGTTATCGTGATCCATCTTTCCTTGTCTCCAACTCAATGACAGCGCTAAGGCGTTTCCTATATATAATAGGTACGCCAGATGCCGAAGGAGGAGATCGCCGTGAGAAAAGTGCTTGTGTTCGCCGCCGCGCTGCTCGCTGCCACGCCGGCGCTCGCCATATCGCGCTATAATTCGCAGACGATCAGCTGCGATCGGGCACGCGCTGCCATCCACAACGAGGGAGCGGTCATCTTGCGCTACCCCTCCACCCGCGTTCGCGGCATGACGCTCTACGACAGATATGTGCGCAACAGCCGCATGTGCGACGGCAACCAGTATGCCGAGTGGACCACTGTTCCGACCAAGGACAACCCGAAATGCCGGGTTCTGAACTGTCAGAATATCGACAACCTGGACGGGATGCTGTTCATTCCTGACTATTCGCTCTGAGACACGAAATTCCGGTTGAGCGGCTGCTCATCAGACGGGCATAAAACCCACCAATTTTGACAGGCCGCTCGCCGCTCAGCGTGCCAATTTGTGCTCTATTAACATCACCCATCCGGGTTAATGCACTCACCGCGACCTGTGTTCACTGTATATCCCGTTTATGTCCTCATTTGTTCATGGCCATTTTAGAAACACCTCATAGTTGAATGAGGAAAAAATGTTTGAAACTTCTGGCGTACGTATCGCAACGACCGCTTGACGATACGATCGTCCGAAGGTTGCATAATCGATTAAGCAGAGACGGCACTGCATAGCTTCATCTCAATGGCCGCTGTTGCATTTTCCTGATGACGGCGTAACAAGCTTTGTCCCGACTTTTCGCCACACCATCAGGTAGTTCTTTTGTCCCTCACCGTCATCCTGCTGGTCTTGTTCGGCGCGCTTCTTCATGCGACCTGGAACGCCTTGATCAAGGCCGGGACGGACAAGGCGCTGGACGCCAGCCTGATCTCGGCGGGCGGCGCGATCGCGGCCCTGCCGTTCCTCCCGTTCCTGCCGTTTCCCGCTATCGAGGCCCTGCCCTATATCGGCGCCTCAGCGATTTTGCAGTTCGCTTATTTCCAGCTGGTCGCAGGCGCCTATCGAGCCGGCGATATCGGCCTCGTCTATCCGCTGATGCGTGGCTGCGCGCCGCTGCTGGTGGCGGCAACGAGCGGTTTCGTACTCGGCGAGAGCCTGTCCGGCGGCGCGCTGATCGGCACGATCACGATCTGCGTCGGCATCCTGACACTCGCCTTCGAGGCCAAGCGCGGCAGCGGCCACGCCATTCGTCTGGCGCTCGCCAATGCCGTGGTCATCGCCACCTACACCTATGTCGACGGCATCGGGGCGCGGATATCCGGCAATGCGATCTCCTATACGCTGTGGATGTCGCTGTTGCCGCCGGTGTTGCTGCTCAGCTGGGCCATCTCTCGGCGCGGCGCCTATGCGGTTGCGATGCATGTGAAGGTGAACTGGTGGCGTGGCCTGATCGGCGGCACCGGATCGATCGCATCCTACGGGCTGGCGCTCTGGGCCATGACCAAGGCGCCTGTCGCCACCGTCGCCGCGCTGCGCGAAACGTCGATCCTCTTCGCGCTCATCATCTCCGTCGTGTTCCTGAAGGAGAAAGCCAGCCCCTGGCGCTATCTCGCCGGCGCGATCATCGCGCTCGGCGGGCTATTGCTGAAGCTGGCTTAGAAGGCTCCGAGCTCTGCCGGGTTCAGTCCCTCGACCAATCCGGCATCCTGTTTTCCAGGAATGCCCCGATCCCCTCTTCCGCATCCTCGGTCATCATGCTGTCCACCATGACTTCGGCGGCATAGCCATAGGCCTCCTCGATCGGCATTTCGACCTGGCGATAGAAGGCTTCCTTGCCGATCTGGAGCGCCATCGGCGATTTGCTTGCGATCACCGATGCGTATTTGGTGACGACCTGTTGCAGATATTGTTTCGGCACGATGCGGTTGACCAGGCCGAAGTCCTTGGCAGTCGAGGCGTCGATCGTTTCGCCGGTCAAAAGCATCTCCATCGCCTGCTTGCGATGGGCGGAGCGGGTCAGCGCCACCATCGGCGTCGCGCAGAAGAGGCCGATATTGACGCCCGGCGTGCAGAAGGTCGCGGTATCGGTGCAGATCGCGAGATCGCAGGACGCGACGAGCTGGCATCCGGCGGCGGTCGCAAGGCCGTCGATCTCGGCGATGACCGGCTTCGGCAGCTTGGTGATCTCCAGCATCAGATCGGCAGCGAGAGCGAAGGTCTCATCGAAGAAGGCTTCGCCGTCATCCGCGTCGGCGCGATGCTCGGTCAACTCCTTGAGATCATGGCCGGCCGAGAAGACACCGCCCGTCGATGCGATGATCACGACGCGCACGTCGTCGTCCTCGGCCGCATTCTGCAACTCGCCCATCAGCGTCTCCATCATGGCGAGCGACAGGTGATTGGCGGGAGGATTGTTCAGGGTCAGCCGCAGCACGCCATCGGAAAGCTGGCGCAGCACGAGCGAACCGCTGGCTTTGCCGGCATCGGTGCGGAACGATAGAACTTCGGCCATGATGAAACTCCCTGCATGTCGATTTCGTGCTATCAGTCCTGCCACAAAAGGCCAGTCATTTCGAGGAGAAGCGATGCCGTTGGCGCCAGAGCGCTGCCATCGAGGCGCTGAAAATTGAGGTATCAAAATACCACACAATTAACCCATTGATTTCATTTATTTGTTTTTACGGCTGCAGCCCGCGGCAATATTGACGCTATCGGCCTCAACCTCTATACACACCGCCAGAACGCAGCCTTTCCCGGCTGCTTTCTTTTTGGTGCGCCCTCGGGCTCCCAAATCAAGCAACAAGAAACGCCCTTTCGCCTTCGGGCCAAGGGATCAAAAGAGAGTAACTACTATGGCAACCTTCTCCCAGAAGCCTGCAGAGGTAGAGAAGAAGTGGGTCATCATCGACGCCGAAGGGCTTGTCGTTGGTCGTCTCGCTTCTGTTATCGCCATGCGTCTGCGCGGCAAGCACAAGGCTACCTTCACTCCTCACGTTGACGACGGCGACAATGTCATCGTCATCAATGCCGACAAGGTCGTATTCACCGGCAAGAAGTACTCCGACAAGGTTTACTACTGGCACACGGGTTTCGCCGGCGGCATCAAGGAGCGTACCGCTCGCCAGATCATGGAAGGCCGCTTCCCGGAGCGCGTTCTTGAAAAGGCAGTCGAGCGCATGGTTCCGCGTGGCCCGCTCGGTCGTCGCCAGATGAAGAACCTGCGCGTTTACGCTGGTTCCAACCATCCTCATGAAGCTCAGCAGCCTGTCGCTCTCGACGTGGCCTCGCTGAACAAGAAGAACGTAAGGAGCGCCTAAGAATGGCTGACCTCTCCTCCCTGAAGGATCTCGGCACGGCTACCGAAGCTTCGGCTCCGGCACACGTCCGTAAGGTCGATTCGCTTGGCCGCTCCTACGCGACCGGCAAGCGCAAGAACGCTGTTGCTCGTGTATGGGTCAAGCCGGGCTCCGGCAAGATCGTCATCAACGGCAAGGAATTCACGGAATACTTCGCACGTCCGGTTCTGCAGATGATTCTGCGTCAGCCGATCGTCGCTGCTGCCCGTGACGGCCAGTTCGACATCATCGCAACGGTTGCAGGCGGCGGTCTTTCCGGCCAGGCCGGTGCCGTTCGTCACGGCGTCTCCAAGGCTCTCACCTACTTCGAACCGGGCCTGCGCTCGGTCCTGAAGAAGGGTGGCTTCCTGACCCGCGACAGCCGCGTCGTCGAGCGTAAGAAGTACGGTAAGGCCAAGGCCCGCCGTTCGTTCCAGTTCTCCAAGCGTTAATCGTTTCGGACTTCGGAATGTGGAAAGGTCGGGTGCAAACCCGGCCTTTTTTCGTTTTGGCATGCGCTTTGACAATTAGGTGCCGTGAATTATGATTCACGCATGATGGATATCGCCCCAGGCGAAAGAGATCTGAACATGCTTCTCGAAACCACACGCTTCGACATTCAGGATCACCTGAAGACGCCGGAAGACCGACTTCTTTATCTTGAGGCGGCATTCGACGATGGCGATCCTGCCCTTATCGCGCATGCGCTAGGCGATGTCGCCCGGACAGTTGGCATGACGTCTATCGCCAAGGACGCGGGCGTCACGCGGGAAGCGCTCTACAAGGCGCGGGGCGAAACTGGTGATCCGCGGCTGTCTACCTTCTTCGGCGTCATCAAGGCGCTTGGGCTGAAGATTTCCATCAAGGCGGATCAGGACGCCGCTTGAGTTTCATCATGGGCCTGATACCGGGCCCATGATTTTAACCGAGCTTCCAAACCAAAGGACAGTCACTTGGCCAACAAGTCGATCGATCATGCTTTCACGGCGACGAGCCTCACCTCGGCGGCGACGGACCCGACGTTTGCGGGTGCGCTGTCCTTCATGCGCCGGCGTTTCACCAAGGATCTGACCGGCGCCGACGTGGTGGTCTGGGGTGTCCCCTTCGATGCCGCGACCTCCAACCGGCCGGGTACGCGCTTCGGGCCGCAGGCGATCAGGCGGGCTTCGGCGATCTTCGACAATGATCCGCAATACCCCTTCAATCGCGATCTCTTCGCCGAGATGGCCGTCATCGACTACGGCGATTGCCTGCTGGATTATGGCAACCACCAGGAGACGCCAGCGGCAATCGAGCGGCAGGCGAAGACGATCGTCGATGCCGGCGCCTTCATGCTGACGCTCGGCGGCGACCATTACGTGACATGGCCGATCCTCAAGGCGCATGCGGCCAAACATGGCCCGCTGGCGCTGGTGCAGTTCGACGCGCATCAGGATACGTGGTTCGACGACAGTAAGCGGATCGACCACGGGTCCTTCGTGGCGCGCGCGGTCCGCGATGGGATCATCGATCCTGATCGCTCGATCCAGATCGGCATCCGCACGCATGCGCCCGACGATTTCGGCATCAACATTCTCTACGGCCACCAAGTAGAGGAGATGAGTGCTGCCGAGATCGCCTCGACGATCATCTCGCACACCAAGGGCGCGCCCAGCTATCTGACCTTCGATATCGACTGCCTGGATCCGGCCTTTGCGCCCGGCACCGGCACGCCGGTTTCGGGCGGCCCGTCCAGCGCCAAAATCCTCTCGGTGCTGCAGCGGCTGCACCAGCTCGATATCCGCGGCGCTGATGTCGTCGAGGTGTCCCCCGCCTACGATCACGCCGACATCACCGCCATTGCGGGGGCGACGGTCGCGATGTATATGCTGGGGCTGCATGCCGAACGACGCGCGACAGCGTCACACGGCTGACTCATCCATCTTCCAAAATGATTCCGGACTTCTTTCTAACCTATTGAAAGTGTGAGCAAGACAATGGCACCGAAGATCTTCATCGATGGCGAACACGGCACGACGGGCCTGCAGATCCGCACGCGCATGGCCGGCCGCCGCGATGTCGAGCTTCTGTCCATTCCGGAAGCGGAGCGCCGCAATGCCGCGATCCGCGAGGACATGCTGAACAGCGCCGACATCGCGATCCTCTGCCTGCCCGACGATGCGTCGAAGGAAGCCGTGCAGATGGTCTCGGCCAACAACAATGTCCGCGTCATCGATACCTCGACCGCCTACCGCGTTGACCCTTCCTGGGCCTATGGCTTCGCCGAGATGGACAAGGAACAGGCCGGCAAGATCAGTTCGGCCCGCTTTGTCGCCAATCCCGGCTGCTATCCGACCGGCGCGATCGGCCTGATGCGGCCGCTGCGGGCCGCAGGCATTCTGTCTGACGGCTATCCCGTCACCGTCAACGCTGTCTCCGGCTATACCGGCGGCGGCAAGCAGATGATCGCGCAGATGGAAGACCAGAGCCGTGACGACGCGATCAACGCGCCGCATTTCCTCTACGGTCTGACGCTGACGCACAAGCATGTGCCCGAGATGAAGATCCACGGCCTGCTCGACCGCGCGCCGATCTTCGCACCATCGGTCGGCAAGTTCGCGCAGGGCATGATCGTGCAGGTTCCGCTGCATCTCGACATGCTGGCCGCAGGCACGACGCTGGAGAGCGTCCACGCGGCGCTGACCGCGCATTATACCGGCCAGGATATCGTGACCGTCGTTCCGCTCGCCGACAGCAGCAAGATGGCGCGCGTCGATGCCGTCGAGCTCGCCGGCAAGGACACGATGAAACTTTTCGTCTTCGGCACGCCGGGTGGTTCGCAGGTCAATCTCGTCGCCCTGCTCGACAATCTCGGCAAGGGTGCCTCGGGCGCTGCCGTGCAGAACATGGACCTGATGCTGGCCTCCTGAGAGAGGCCGGGATCTCATGTCGCTTTCCGGTAGCATGGCCGATATCGGTGCGTGGCTTTCCGCCGCGCTGCCCGATCATTGACTTTATACGCTGATCGCCATCGCCTGCATTGCCGGGCTCGCTCGCGGCTTTTCAGGCTTCGGGGCGGCGCTGATCTTCATTCCGCTCGGCGGCGCCATCATCGGCCCGAAGCTGATCTCGCCGGTACTGCTCGTCATCGACGGGCTGGCGACGCTGGGGATGATCCCGCCCGCGTGGAAGCGGGCGAACCGGCGTGAGGTCTTCACCATGGCCGCTGGCGCGATGCTCGGCGTTCCCGCCGGAACGGCCGTGCTGACGCTGATGGACCCGCTGCTCTTGCGCTGGTCGATCACCGTCATCGCGCTGCTGCTGCTTGCCCTTTTGATCTCGGGCTGGCGCTATCACGGCGAGCCGCATTCCTATCTGAGCGCTGCGGTCGGGCTGGTGGCCGGATTGTTCAGTGGTGCGGCCCAACTCGGCGGGCCTCCCGTCGTCGCCTACTGGCTGGGCGGAAAGACCGAGTTCACCAAGGTCCGCTCCAACATCATCATCTATTTCGCGATATCCACCTGCTTCAGCGTCGCCAGCTATTATGCCGGCGGGCTGTTCGTCGATACCGTCTTCGCGCTGACGCTGGTCATTCTGCCGAGCTATACGATCGGCCTGTTTCTCGGCTCCAAGCTTTTCGGCTTCGCCAAGGAAAGCACCTTCCGGATCATCTGCTACGGGCTGATCGGCGCCTCTGCCTTCCTCGGCATGCCCGCTCTCGATGGCCTACTGCGCTAGGGCAGACGGCCGGCGGGCTTGGCCGGTCTTGGCGACCAGCGCCTCGCCGGGACCGTGGACGGCCGCGAAGAGCAGGCCGGCCAGGAAGGTGAAGTGGTCGATGAAGAAGCCGAACTCCGCTTGATTGCCTGCCCAGCGCCCGGGTCCGTGGAATGCCACGGCAAGGAAAATCACATAAATCCCCGCCAGCAAGGCTGCCGGCGAAAAGAAGATGCCGGTTAGAAAGGCGAGCGCCAACCCCAGTTCGAAGAAGGCCGCGATCCAGGCAAGAAAGAGCGGGAATGGAAAGCCCGCGCCGGCGATGTAGCCGGCCGTGGCCGTGATATCCATGAACTTGAAGCTCAGCGCCATGATGAACACGCCGGCGAAGATCAGCCTTGCGATCAGAATTGCGATTGTCCTGCCCATATGTCTCTCCCTGTGCCGATAGCGGCTGATACGTGAACGCTCCGCAGCGCGATTGCGCCGCCGTATGATGCAAGGACGAACGGCATGGGGCGCTCCCGACATGCCCTTGCACAATCTCCTTCCGCCCCTTGTCATTCTGATTCAAGTGCTTCGCAAGTCGAGTCCGAAACGCGCCGCAAGTCCATGATTTCGGATTCGATTTAGCGATCGCTGTCCGCCGCCAGCCGACGCCACCTTTATGAGATTTCTATTTCCCGTCGAAGACCCGCGAATGGATTTCATACGCCGCGCGGCGTTAGCCTTTGGTCGAAATTCAGAGGTAGACGTCATGCGAGACTTCCTATTTCCCCACCCTCCAACCGGCCGTCCACGACCGCCCGTGGCAAAGCGGCAGATGCGTGAGAAGCGCACAGCGCACGTACTAATCGTCTTCGGCCTCGTGCTGGCGGCCGTCGAGATCTACGTCATCTGGGGCAGTATCTGACACGGCCATGCGGATCGACACGCGACTACGACTGGGAACTGTCATCACGGCGCTGGTCACGCCATTCAGAAACGACCGGTTCGACCTTTCCATGCTCGAGCGGCTGGCGGAGCGGCAGATCAATTCCGGCATCGACGGACTGGCCGTCTGCACAGTCACCGGCGAAGGGCCGACGCTATCGCTGACGGAGCGGGCGGCCATCATCCGTACCTGTGTGAGGGTCGCGGCTGGGCGGGTGCCCGTCACCGCCGCCACCGGCACCAATGCCACATCGACCACGATCGCGCTGACTTTGGAAGCGCGGGAGCTTGGCGCCGATGCGGCGCTGGTCACCGTGCCCTATTATTCGAAACCGGGGCAGAAGGGCATCATCCGCCATTTCGAGCAGGTGGCGGCGGCGAGCGATCTGCCTGTCATCATCGACGACAGCCCTTCGCGCTGCGCCAGCAGCCTGGCACCTGAAAGCCTGGAGGTGCTGGCGAGTGTTGAGAGTATCCTCGGCGTCGTCCATTCGAGCGGTGAAGGGCCCCGGCTTGCGCCGTATCTCCGACAGCGCTTCGTCTCCCTGTCATCCGATGACGGAAGCGCGCTTTCGAGCCTCGCTTGCGGAGACGGCATGCTGTCGTCGGGCGCGAATGTCGAGCCGCGCCTGTTTGCTTCGCTTCATCGCTCGGCGAAGGCGGGCAACGTGGCGGCGGCCACGGCTCTGCAGGACCGTCTGCAGCCGCTCATTCGGGCGCTTGCGGAAGGTGGCTCGCCGGCTCCCGTCAAATACGCACTGCATGTGCTGCTTGGCACGTCCCCTGACGTCCGCCTGCCGATGGTCGGCCTCGATGCCACCAGGAAGGCTGCGGTTTTCGCCGCCCTGACAGGGCTTGCCGATAGCCGTCGCCAAGCGCGGGCCGTCTAAGCCAGACAATCCCAATCACAGCCTCGATCATCCAATCTGAAAGGAAAGATCATGCCCTCCTCCAACGCGCGTGCCCTCGCCCCGACCATCGAGCCCAGCCCCCTGCCGCGCTTTACCATCGGCCGGAGCAAGGGTGGCGGATGGGTGGTTCAGGATCGCGAGGGGCGCGTCGGTGGTCTGTTTGTCAGCGAGAGCGCCGCATTGCATTTCGCCTCCGACGAATGCGATCACGATGCCACGCAGATCGCGATCATCCGCACACGAACACTGCTACCCTTCGATCAAGCCGATAAGGGCCGACATGTGCACTGACGAGACATGATCCACCTCCGCGGGAGCGCGCAACGGCGTTCCCGCTGGCGTTGGCGAACGCTTCCTTAACCGCCGTTTCGTATCATCTGCCCCTACCCCACCCGAGCAGACACGATGTCGAACAAGCCGAATTTCCGCTTTACTCATTATGATCTCAAGGAACAGCGCGCCGGAACGGTGATCGAGGTGATTTTGAACGCGGTCGCCAATGTTCGACTGATGACATCGCCGAACTACCAGCGCTTTACCGAAGTGCTCGACTTCAAATATGTAGGCGGCGTTGCGCGCAAATCTCCGATCCGGGTGCCGATCCCCGACAGCGGCCACTGGCATCTCGTGGTCGACATGGAAGGCCATCACGGTCTTGCGGAATCATCCGTCAAGATCGTCACCGCGCCATCGGCTCAGACACGGGCGTCGTGATCAGCGCGGATTGCGCTCTTTCCTGAGTTTCGACCACCATTCAAGCCGCTTGCGGATATCGCGCTCGAAACCGCGCTCGGGCGGATCGTAGAAGGTCTGGCGGCCCATCTTCTCCGGGAAATAGTCCTGGCCGGAAAAGGCGTCCGGCTCGTCGTGGTCGTAGCGATAGCCTTCGTTGTAGCCCTCATCCTTCATCAGCTTGGTCGGCGCGTTCAGGATGTGCTTTGGCGGTAGCAGCGAACCGTTCTGCTTGGCGGCCATCGTGGCGGCCTTGAAGGCGGTGTAGACGGCGTTCGATTTCGGCGCGGTGGCGAGGTAGACACAGGCCTGCGCCAGCGCCAGCTCCCCCTCGGGCGAGCCGAGATAGTCGTAGGCGTCCTTGGCGGCATTGCAGATGACCAGTGCCTGCGGATCGGCAAGGCCGATATCCTCGACCGCCATGCGTACCAGCCGACGGCCGAGATAGAGCGGATCCTCGCCGGCGTCGAACATGCGTGCCAGATAATAGAGCGCCGCATCGGGGTCGGAACCGCGCACGGATTTGTGCAGCGCCGAGATCAGATTGTAGTGGCCGTCCTGGGCCTTGTCGTAGACGGGGGCGCGGCGCTGGACGATCTTGGTCAGTCCCTCGGTGTCGAAGATTTCGTCGCGGCGGGCGGCACGCCAAACTTCCTCGGCGAGCGTCAGCACGGCGCGGCCATCGCCATCGGCCATGCGCAACAGGCTGACGCGGGCTTCCGGCGTGAGCGGCAGCTCCCTGCCCTCGATCGCCTCGGCGCGGTTCAGAAGCTCGGCCAGGCTCTGATCGTCATGCGACTTGAAGGTCAGTACGCGGGCGCGTGACAAAAGAGCGGCGTTGAGCTCGAAGGACGGGTTCTCGGTGGTGGCGCCGACGAGGATGACGGTGCCGTCTTCCATCACAGGCAGGAAGCTATCCTGCTGGGCGCGGTTGAAGCGATGGATCTCGTCAACGAAGAGCAACGTCTGGCGCCCATCCATGCGGCGCAGGCGGGCGGCCTCGAAGACTTTCTTGAGATCGGCGACGCCGGAGAAGATCGCCGAAATCTGTTCGAAGGCAAGACCCGCCTCGCCCGACAGCAGGCGCGCGACGGTGGTCTTGCCGGTTCCGGGTGGGCCCCAGAAGATCATCGATCCCAACGAGCCGCTTTCGATCATCCGCCTGAGAACACCGTCCTCGCCGGTCAGGTGATCCTGACCGGTGACGTCGGCGATGGTCTGCGGGCGAAGCCGATCCGCGAGCGGCCGCCTGTTGGCGACCTCCGGCGGAATGCGCGGCGCGAAGAGGTCATTGCTCATCGGAAGAACTGCCGGATGCGCTGGCCGTTGCGCTCGATCTCGACGCGCCAGAAGCTCGGGTTCTGCGCGGCCAACGTAGCAAGATCCTTCGTGGTCTTCACATCGGCGCTGTTGACGGAGACAATGATGTCCTTCGGCTCGAAACCGAGCTGTTGGGCAACGGAGCCATCCTTCACTTCCGAAACGACGACGCCCGTGCTCTCGCTTGCCATGCGCAGCTCATCGGCCACGCGCGGCGACAGGTTCTCGACGACGGTGCCTGTGAACGGCGAACGGCCGCCGATCGTGCGCTGATCGCGCGGCGTCGTCTCGGGCGCCTGGCCGAGCGTCATCTTCACATGCTCTTCCTTGCCATTGTCGGTGATGGCGAGATCGACAGGCTTGCCGAGACCGGCCGTGGTCAGGCGGTAATACAGTGCGTCGGGATGCTCCACCGAGATGCCATCGACGGCGGTGATTACTTCACCCGCCTTCAGGCCGGCCTTTGCGGCCGGGCCGCCTTCCGTGACCTTGACGACGATGGCGCCGCGCGCTTTCTCGAGGCCGAGTGCATCGGCAACGTCGGAGGTGACAGCATCGAAGGTCGCGCCCACATAAGGACGCTCGAAGGTCTTCACGCCCGCGTCGGCGGAAGCGACGAAGACTTTCACGAGGTTGGCGGGGATGGCGAAGCCGATGCCGTTGGAGCCGCCGCCGCGCGAGAAGATGGCGGTGTTGATGCCGATCAGCTCGCCCTTCATGTTCATCAGCGCGCCACCGGAATTGCCGGGGTTGATCGATGCGTCGGTCTGGATGAAGAAGCCGAACTCGTCCTTGACGACCTGGTTACGCGCCAGCGCCGAGACGATGCCTGACGTGACCGTCTGGCCGACACCGAACGGGTTGCCGATGGCCAGCACGAGATCGCCAACCTCAACAGCGTCGGAATTGCCGATCGGAAGCGCCGGGAACGTCGCCTTGGTATCGACCTTGAGCACGGCGAGGTCCAGACGATCGTCCTTGAGAATGACCTTGCAGGGAAACTCGCGACCATCCGAGAGCGCGATCTTGATTTCGTCGGCGCCTTCGATGACGTGGTTGTTGGTCACGATCGTGCCGTTCGCCTCGACGATGACGCCGGAGCCGAGCGAGGACTGCTTCTGCGTACGGTTCGGCATCTGCTGGCCGAAGAACTGCTCGAAGAAGGGATCGCCGGCAAACGGCGACTGACGGCGAACGGTCTTTTCCGCATAAACGTTCACCACCGCACCCGCCGTCTGCTTGACGAGCGGCGCGAAGGACAGCTGCATCTCCATCTGGCTCTGCGGCACGGTCTTGCCCGTCTCGCTATTCGCCGTTTGGGCATGAGCGTTGATCGGCAGTGCAAGCACCAGAGCAAGCAGCGGCAGAGAGGCGCGCTTCAACAGGTCGTGCATAAGAATCCCTTCTTGAAATCGTCTTGAGAGAACGTTGTAGTGCCGGACGCTAGAAAGGAAAGAGGGCGGAAGCATGGAAGATCAAGGCGGGTCAACCGATGCGCAACATACTTGCCAAACTGAGTCAGGAACGACAGGCATGCAACTGATATCAAAGGCCAAACTGTGGGCGAAATCACTGAAGCGTGACATCGTCGCGCTGTGGCTTGCCGCGCGGGACAGACGCGTACCCTGGTACGCGAAGGCGGTCGCTGGCGGCGTCGCCGCTTACGCGCTATCGCCGATCGACCTGATCCCCGATTTCATTCCCGTGCTCGGTTATCTCGACGATCTCCTCATCGTGCCCTTGGGCATCATGCTCGCCGTCAGGCTCATCCCGTCCGATGTCATGGCGGAACTGCGCGTCGAGGCCGCCGCGCGTCTGGAGCGGCCGTCCAGCCGCGCCGGGCTCATCGTCATCCTTGCCATCTTGGGTTTGCTGCATCATCTTCATCGGCATGGCATTCTTGAGAGCCAGATAGACGGACAGGAACCACTGCATGACGCGATATCGCCAGCCCCTTCTTTTCACCGCCGCCGCCCTGCTGCTTTCATCCGCCGGGATAAGCCACGCGGCGAGCTTCGATTGCGAAGCCAAGGAGTTGAAGCCGGACGAGAAGGCGATCTGCGACAACCGCGCGCTGAACGACGCCGATGTGAAGATGGTGACGACCTTCGACCTGTTATCCGGCCTGCTTGCCATGGGCTCGCGCGGCACGATGCAGGATGAGCAGACGGCGTGGCTGAAGAAGCGACAGGAGTGCGCCGCCGACGTCGCCTGCATCCAGGCTGCCTATGACGAGCGGCTGAAGCAGCTGGCGGAAAGCTACAAAAACATAAACCGGCCGCTTTGAGGCGACCGGTTTAATAGAACAATTGACTTTTAATCAGTAGGTTCAGCGATCGCCGAGATCGCGAACGGCGCCGCGGTCGGCGCTGGTCGCGAAGGCGGCGTAGGCCTTCAGCGCGGTCGTGACGTTGCGCTTGCGCTTTTCGGCCGGCTGCCAGCCCTTGGCGTCTTGTTCGGCGCGGCGGGTCGCCAGTTCCTGGTCGTCCACGCGCAGGCTGATCGTGCGGTTCGGGATGTCGATGTCGATCATGTCGCCTTCGCGCACAAGGCCGATGGTGCCGCCATTGGCCGCTTCCGGAGAGGCGTGACCGATCGACAGACCCGAGGTGCCGCCGGAGAAGCGGCCGTCGGTGATCAGCGCGCAAGCCTTTCCGAGGCCCTTCGACTTCAGGTAGCTCGTCGGATAGAGCATTTCCTGCATGCCCGGGCCGCCCTTCGGGCCTTCGTAGCGGATGACCACGACGTCGCCGGCGACGACTTCGTTGGACAGGATCGCCTTTACTGCCGCGTCCTGGCTTTCATAGACCTTGGCCGGGCCGGAGAACTTCAGGATCGATTCATCGACGCCAGCGGTCTTCACGATGCAGCCGTCGAGCGCGAGGTTGCCCTTCAGGACGGCGAGACCGCCATCCTTGGAGAAGGGATGCTGGGCATCGCGGATGACGCCGGTTTCGCGGTCGAGGTCGAGTTCTTCCCAACGCGAGCTCTGGCTGAAGGCGACCTGCGTCGGAACACCGCCGGGAGCGGCGCTGAAGAGATCGAAGGCAGCCTTGTTGTCGGTGACCGCGACATCCCACTGCGCCAGCGCTTCGCGCATGGTCGGCGCGTGGACGGTCGGCAGATCGACATTCAGCAGGCCGGCACGGTCGAGTTCGCCGAGGATGGCCATGATGCCGCCGGCGCGGTGAACGTCTTCCATGTGAACGTCGGCCTTGGCGGGCGCGACCTTCGACAGGCAAGGAACGCGACGCGACAGGCGATCGATATCGTCCATCGTGAAATCGATCTCGCCTTCATGGGCCGCCGCGAGAATGTGCAGAACGGTGTTGGTCGAGCCACCCATGGCAATATCGAGCGCCATGGCGTTCTCGAACGCGCCTTTGCTGGCGATAGTACGCGGCAGAGCGGTCAGATCGTCCTGTTCGTAATAGCGACGTGCGAGCTCGACGACGCGGCGACCGGCTTCAAGGAAGAGTTCCTTGCGGTCGGAATGGGTGGCGAGTGTCGAGCCGTTTCCTGGTAATGACAGGCCCAGGGCTTCCGTCAGACAGTTCATCGAGTTTGCCGTGAACATGCCGGAGCAGGAACCGCAGGTCGGGCAAGCGGAGCGCTCGATGACGGCGACGTCTTCATCGCTGATCTTGTCGTCAGCGGCTGCGACCATGGCATCGACGAGGTCGAGCGCAACCTTCTTGCCGTTCAGCACCACCTTGCCGGCTTCCATCGGGCCGCCAGAGACGAAGACCGTCGGGATATTGAGGCGCAGCGAGGCCATCAGCATGCCGGGGGTGATCTTGTCGCAGTTGGAGATGCAGACCATGGCGTCGGCGCAGTGGGCGTTGACCATGTATTCGACGCTGTCGGCGATCAGCTCGCGCGAAGGCAGCGAATAGAGCATGCCGTCATGGCCCATGGCGATGCCGTCGTCGACGGCGATCGTGTTGAACTCCTTGGCGACGCCGCCGGCCGCTTCGATTTCGCGCGCGACGAGCTGGCCGAGGTCCTTCAGGTGGACGTGACCCGGCACGAACTGGGTGAAGGAGTTGACCACCGCGATAATCGGCTTGCCGAAATCCGAATCCTTCATGCCCGTGGCGCGCCAAAGGCCGCGCGCACCCGCCATGTTGCGGCCGTGGGTCGTGGTTCTCGAACGATAAGCTGGCATTGGTGTTTCCTCACAACATCGGAAGTCTTGCGCGATACCGGGCGGATCTTGACGACACGCTCCGACTATCGCTGCTTTTTGGAATTGTCCTAATCCAAAGAGTATATGCTGTCACTACCGGGAAAGGCAAAAGCGGTACTCCTCGGTACGCCTCAGGCGCCCATCGATCATATACGTGGGCAGAACGTGGTTTGTTACAGGCGGACGGTACGTTTTCGCTACACGATAAGTTGGCTTCCCGGGCGGCCGCTTCAAGGCGTAAACAGTGATCCGAAACGAGCTTGAATGCGTTCAAGTTCCATGCCGAGCTTCTGTTGCTCAGGAGGATATCATGCCCGTCTATCGTCCACCCAAGATTGCTTCGTCTGAGATCACGCCGCGCCAGACCTATCTTGATCGCCGCCAGTTCCTTGGCGCCGCCGCGATCGGCGCAGTGGGTCTATTGGGTGCCGGCACTGCCAGCGCAGCCGCACTTACGACCGTCGACAGCAAGTACAAGGTCGACGAGAAGCTGACCCCGATCAAGGATGTGACGACATACAATAATTTCTACGAGTTCGGTCTCGACAAGGGTGATCCGGCGGCGCTGTCGGGCGACTTCAAGCCCACGCCCTGGACGATCAAGGTCGATGGCATGGTCAACAAGCCGGGCACCTTCGATCTCGACGCGCTGATGAAGGAATTTCCGATCGAGAGCCGTACCTATCGCATGCGCTGCGTCGAGGCATGGTCGATGGTGATCCCATGGGACGGCTTTCCGCTGGCCTCGCTGCTCAGCAAGGTCGAGCCACTCGGAAGCGCCAAGTATGTCGCCTTCGAGACCGTTGTGCGCCCGGAGGAGATGCCGGGGCAGAAGGGCATCTTCCAATCGCTTGACTGGCCCTATGTGGAAGGTTTGCGGCTCGACGAGGGCAACCACCCGCTGACGCTGCTTGCCGTCGGGCTTTATGGCGAGACGCTACAGAACCAGAACGGCGCGCCGATCCGGCTGGTCGTCCCGTGGAAATATGGATTCAAGGGCATCAAGTCGATCGTGCGGATCACGCTGACGGACAAGGAGCCGAAGAACACCTGGCAGGTCACCAATTCGCAGGAATACGGCTTCTATGCCAACGTCAATCCCGCCGTCGATCATCCGCGCTGGAGCCAGGCGACCGAGCGGCGGATCGGCGAGAGCGGATTCTTCGGCGCCAGCCGACATCCTACACTGCCGTTCAACGGCTATGGCGATGAGGTGGCGAGCCTCTATACCGGCATGGACCTGAAGGCGAACTTCTGATGGCAACGCTCTCGTTCAGCCTGCCGAAGCGATGGCACTCGGCCTCCGTCTGGCTGCTCTACGCCGTCGGGCTGCTGCCGGCCGCCTGGACCTTCTATCTCGGCGCCACCGACCAGCTGGGGGCCGATCCGGTCAAGACGTTCGAGCTGTTCCTCGGCCTCTGGGCGATCCGCTTCCTGGTGCTGACGCTCGCCGTATCCCCTGCCCGCGATCTGCTCGGCTGGAACTATCTGCGCTATCGCCGCGCGCTGGGACTTCTCGCTTTTTACTACGTGGCCATGCACTTCACGGTCTACATGGTCCTTGACCAAGCGCTCGACGTTTCCGCTGTCCTCGACGATGTGATGAAGCGTCCCTTCATCATGTTCGGCATGGCCGGCCTTGTGCTGCTCGTGCCGCTGGCTGTCACCTCCAACAACCTGTCGATCAGGAAGCTCGGCTCGAATTGGATCTGGCTGCACAAGCTGATCTACATCATCGCCGCCTGCGGCGCGGTGCACTTCGCGCTGTCGACGAAGCTTCTGGATCTCGAGCAGTATGTCTATGTCGGCCTGATCATCCTGATGATCCTCTATCGGTCATGGCGGCCGATTGCGCGCAGTCGCAAACGCAGCCAAGGACGGCGCGGCACTGGCGGGCGGACCGAAAAGGTCGCCGCGTAAAACTCGAAGGCCCAGCGCGGCGACGCCGCTTCTACCGAAATCAACGTCTCAAACGAAAACAGCCGGGCTTTTCAGCCCGGCTGTTTTTGCTTCCGGCGAACCGGAAAATATTAAGCGGCTTCAGCAGCAGCTGCTTCGGCTTCAACGCGAGCCTTGTCGGCTGCGCCCTTGGCGAAGGTGTCGCGGTCAACGAATTCGATGACGGCGAGAGCGGCGTTGTCGCCCTGGCGGAAGCCAGCCTTCATGATACGCAGGTAGCCGCCGTTGCGGGTTGCGTAGCGCGAAGCGATCGTGTCGAAGAGCTTCGAAACAACAGCGGCGTCGCGGATCTGCGAAATCGCCTGACGACGAGCGTGCAGGTCGCCGCGCTTGCCGAGGGTTACGAGCTTTTCAACGATCGGACGGATTTCCTTTGCCTTCGGCAGGGTGGTCACGATCTGCTCATGGGTGATGAGCGAAGCCGCCATGTTGGCAAACATTGCCTTGCGGTGGCTAGCGGTTCTATTCAGCTTGCGGCCGGCTTTACCGTGGCGCATTGCTATTCTCCTTCACATGCAGGCATCTCGCCCGCCGTTTGATGGTTAGTATTGGTCTTCGTAACGCTTGGCGAGATCTTCGATGTTCTCGGGCGGCCATGCCGGCACTTCCATGCCGAGGTGCAGGCCCATGGAAGCGAGAACTTCCTTGATTTCGTTCAGCGACTTGCGACCAAAATTCGGCGTGCGGAGCATTTCTGCTTCGGTCTTCTGAATGAGGTCGCCGATGTAGACGATGTTGTCGTTCTTCAGGCAGTTTGCCGAGCGAACAGACAGTTCGAGTTCGTCCACCTTCTTGAGGAGAGCCGGGTTGAAAGCAAGTTCGGTGACTGCTTCTTCTTCGGTTTCCTTCTGCGGCTCGTCGAAGTTGACGAACACGCCAAGCTGATCCTGCAGGATGCGAGCCGCGAAAGCGACGGCATCTTCGCCGGAGATCGAGCCATCGGTTTCGATGGTCATGTTCAGCTTGTCGTAGTCGAGAACCTGTCCTTCGCGGGTATTTTCAACCTTGTAGGACACCTTCTTGACCGGCGAATAAAGGCTGTCGACCGGAATGAGACCGATCGGAGCATCTTCCGCACGATTGCGATCGGCCGGAACATAACCCTTGCCGTTGTTGACCGTGAATTCCATGCGGATTTCGGCGCCCTCGTCGAGCGTGCAGATCACATGCTCGGGGTTGAGGATTTCGATATCGCCGACCGTCTGGATGTCGCCAGCCGTTACAACGCCCGGACCCTGCTTACGCACGACCATGCGCTTTGCGTCGTCGCCATCCATCTTGATGGCGATTTCCTTGATGTTCAGAACGATGTCGGTGACATCTTCACGAACGCCAGGGATCGACGAGAATTCATGCAGCACGCCATCGATCTGCACAGCCGTCACTGCGGCACCGCGCAGCGAGGACAGCAGAACGCGGCGAAGCGCGTTGCCGAGGGTGAGGCCGAAACCGCGCTCCAGCGGCTCTGCTACGAGCGTCGCCTTGGTGCGCGAGCTCGAAGAGAACTCGACCTTGTTCGGCTTGATCAATTCCTGCCAGTTTTTCTGAATCATATTTTTGCCTTCCGTTCGTTGCCACCATCCAATCGTGGCAACCGAGCTTGAGAAGCATCGGGAGCGAGGATCCGCTCACCGATGTTGTGAATGGCGATGATCAGACGCGACGCTTCTTGCGCGGGCGGCAACCATTGTGCGGGATCGGGGTCACGTCGCGGATGGACGTGATCATGAAACCAGCAGCCTGGAGGGCGCGCAGAGCGGATTCACGACCCGAACCCGGACCGCAAACTTCAACTTCCAGCGACTTCATGCCGTGTTCCTGAGCCTTCTTGGCGCAGTCTTCAGCAGCGATCTGAGCAGCGAACGGGGTCGACTTGCGCGAGCCCTTGAAGCCCTTGGCGCCAGCAGACGACCAGGCAATGGCGTTGCCCTGTGCGTCGGTGATCGTGATCATCGTGTTGTTGAAGGTCGAGTTGACGTGAGCGACGCCCGACGAAATATTTTTACGTTCGCGACGGCGAACGCGTACGGCTTCCTTGGCCATTTTAATCCCTTTCTTGGATCTCTGCACCGCCGTAATACCAGCGGCTACACCGGAACGAGACCTTGCGGCCCTGCCCCAAACTCAAAAGAGGCCGGCGCAGACCGCCAGCCCCCTCACCTCCGGTTTCCCGGAAATTACTTCTTCTTACCAGCGATAGCCTTTGCCGGGCCCTTGCGGGTACGAGCATTGGTGTGCGTGCGCTGACCGCGGACCGGAAGGCCACGGCGATGACGCAGGCCGCGGTAGCAGCCGAGGTCCATCAGACGCTTGATGTTCATCGAGGTTTCGCGACGCAGGTCACCTTCGACCTGGTAATCGCGGTCGATGGTTTCGCGGATCTGCAGGACTTCAGCGTCGGTGAGCTGATTCACGCGACGATCAGCAGGAATACCGACCTTCTCGATGATTTCCTGTGCGAATTTCGGACCGATCCCGTGAATGTACGTCAGCGCGATTACAACGCGCTTTGCGGTCGGGATGTTGACGCCAGCGATACGTGCCACGCCTATTCTCCTTGCGTTCCAGTTGCCATCCGGCAAGTGGTGTCTCGTTACACGGCCTTGAAAGGCCGCAATTACAATTCAGGTTCTCAACAAGTCAAAACGATCGAACCCGGAATTCCTATCGGAAGTCCGCGCCGATCGCATCAGATATCGCGAGTTGGCGCGGTGTTTAACGGAATCAGTGCTGAAAAGCAACCGCTCCCGCCAAGTTTTATTTCCAAAGCCTTACAGCTTCGAAAGTATGCCCTCGATCTCGCCGGTGACGTGATCGATGTCTGCCATGCCATCCACCGACTGCAACTTGCCCTTGGCATAGTAGTAGCCGATCAGCGGCGATGTTTCCTTGTAGTAAGCGCCGAGACGCGTCACCACGGTTTCGCGGTTGTCATCGGGACGACGCTTGAAGTGAGTCGAACCACAGCGGTCGCAGACCCCCTCCACCTTCGGCTTGACGTTGGTGTCGTGATAGCCGGCACCACAGTTCGCACAGGTGTAACGGCCCGAAACGCGGTCCGCGAGGATAGCGTCGTCGACCTGGATCTCGACGACCTTCGACAGTTCGATGCCCTTGCCCTTGAGCATGGCTTCCGTCGCATCGGCCTGAACCAGCGTGCGCGGGAAACCGTCGAGGATGAAGCCATTCTCGCAATCGGGCTGGTCGATACGTTCCGACACGATTGCGATGACGATGTCGTCAGAGACCAGCTTGCCAGCATCCATGACGGCCTTGGCGCGCTTGCCGACTTCGGTACCGGCCTGAACGGCGGCGCGAAGCATGTCACCCGTGGAAAGTTGCGGAATGCCGTACTTTTCCACGATCCGCTGAGCTTGAGTCCCCTTACCCGCGCCCGGCGGCCCCAAAAGTATAAGTCTCATCGACCCCTCTTTCCTCCACGCAACTTCGATTTCTTGATCAGGCCTTCGTACTGCTGCGCGATCAGGTGACCCTGAATCTGCGCGACCGTATCAAGAGTTACGCTAACGACAATCAAAAGCGAAGTGCCACCGAGGGATAATGGGATCCCTGTCTGCGACACGAGGATTTCTGGAAGAATGCAGACGAATACGAGGTAGATCGCGCCGATGACCGTGATGCGGGTCAGCACGTAATCGATGTACTCGGCGGTGCGCTCGCCGGGACGGATGCCCGGGATGAAGCCGCCGTGCTTCTTCAGATTGTCGGCCGTGTCCTTCGGATTGAAGACGATGGCCGTATAGAAGAAGGCGAAGAAGGCGATCAGCAGACCGTAGAGGAGCATGTAGAGCGGCTGGCCGTGGCCGAGTGCCGCGACGATGGAGGTCACCCAGGTCGGCATGTTGGTGGTGCTGGCGAAACCCGCGATCGTTGCCGGCAGGAGCAGCAGCGAGGAGGAGAAGATCGCCGGGATAACGCCCGAGGTGTTGAGCTTCAGCGGCAGGTGCGAGGTATCGCCCTGGAACATGCGGTTGCCCACCTGGCGCTTCGGATACTGGATCAGAAGGCGACGCTGGGCGCGTTCGACGAAGACGATGATCGCGATGACGGCGATCGCAACGACGATGACCAGCAGGATGAGGCTCGTCGACAGCGCGCCTGTGCGGCCGAGTTCGAGCGTACCGGCAAGAGCCGAAGGCAGGCCAGCGGCGATGCCGGCGAAGATGATGAGCGAGATACCGTTACCGATACCGCGCGAGGTGATCTGCTCGCCGAGCCACATCAGGAACATCGTGCCGCCGAGCAGCGTGATGACCGTGGAGACGCGGAAGAAGATGCCCGGATCGACAACGAGCCCCTGCCCGCTCTCAAGACCAATGGCGATGCCATAGGCCTGCAGCGTGCCGAGAAGCACCGTGCCGTAGCGGGTGTACTGGTTGATGATCTTGCGACCCTGCTCGCCTTCCTTCTTCAGGTTTTCGAGCGCCGGCACGACCGAGGTCATCAGCTGAACGATAATCGAAGCGGAAATGTAAGGCATGATGCCGAGCGCGAAAATCGCCATGCGCTGAACAGCGCCGCCCGAGAACATGTTGAAGAGGCCGAGAATGCCGCCTGCCTGACCCTGGAAGGCCTGTGCATAGGCCTGCGGGTTGAGGCCGGGAAGCGGAATGTGCGTTCCCAACCGATAGACGAGGAGAGCTGCCAGTGTAAACCACAGGCGCTTCTTGAGATCCTCGGCTTTGGCGAAGGTCGAGAAATTGAGGTTGGAAGCCAACTGTTCCGCTGCAGACGCCATGCGTATCTCCGCGCTACCGGTTTCGGGCTCTGACCAAGCGAAAGGCAGAACGCCGGATCGGCATTTCTGAATTATTCAAAAGCGGGCTTCGGACGGATTGCGGGCGCAACCTATGCCTCACCCTGTTGTTCGTTCAACCTGTCTTGACGCACGTGCATCCGACCGGTTTTTGTGAGGCTCACATATGGGAGCAAAACCGCCCGGTGTGAAGCACCCCGGGCGGTTTATCATAGATTAAATTATTCTGCAGCTGCGGCAGAAAGAAGCGTGACGGAACCGCCAGCCTTTTCGATCTTTTCGACTGCCGGCTTGGAAGCGCCAGCAACTTCGAACTTAACCTTTGCCTTCAGCTCGCCGTCGGCGAGAACGCGAACGCCGTCCTTGACGCGACGGATAACGCCGGCAGCCTTGAGAGCTGCTGCATCAACCGTGGACTTGGCGTCGAGCTTGCCAGCGTCGATAGCAGCCTGAACACGCTCCAGGGACACGACAACGAAGTCGGCCTTGAAGATGTTGTTGAAGCCGCGCTTCGGCAGACGACGGTAGATTGGCATCTGACCGCCTTCGAAGCCGTTGATGGCTACGCCCGAACGGGACTTCTGACCCTTGACACCGCGACCACCGGTCTTGCCGGAGCCCGAACCGATACCGCGGCCGAGGCGCTTGCGGCTATGGGTCGAACCTTCGTTGTCTTTGATTTCATTGAGTTTCATAGCGAATACTCCCTGCTTACTTCTCGTCGACGATGCGAACGAGATGCTGGACAGCACGGATCATGCCACGAACGGAAGGGGTATCTTCCAGCGTGCGACGACGGTGCATCTTGTTCAGCCCGAGACCGATCAGCGTGCGCTGCTGGACATCCGGACGGCGAATCGGGCTGCCGATCTGCTCGACGGTAACCGTCTTTGCTTCGGTCTTCTTTGTAGCCTTGGCCATGGATCAGCTCCTCTTATTCTTCAGAAGCGTTACCAGAAGCGGCACGGCGAGCCTGAAGCGTTGCATACTTGATGCCGCGCTGTGCTGCGATGTCCTTCGGGTGAACCTGGTGCTTCAGAGCGTCGAAGGTAGCGCGAACCATGTTGTATGGGTTCGAGGAACCGGTCGACTTGGCGACGACGTCGTGCACGCCGAGCGTTTCGAAAACAGCGCGCATCGGACCACCGGCGATGATACCGGTACCGACCTTGGCCGAACGAAGCAGAACCTTGCCGGCGCCGTGGCGGCCGTGAACGTCGTGATGCAGCGTACGGCCGTCACGCAGCGGTACGAAGATCAGTTCGCGCTTGGCAGCTTCAGTTGCCTTGCGGATTGCTTCCGGCACTTCACGTGCCTTGCCGTGACCGAAGCCTACGCGGCCCTTCTGGTCACCGACGACGACGAGGGCTGCAAAACCGAAACGACGGCCGCCCTTGACGACCTTGGCGACGCGGTTAATCGCGACCAGCTTGTCGACGAATTCGCTATCGCGCTCTTCGCGGTTCTGGCGATCGTCGCGCGAACCTTTTCTTTCCTGTGCCATTGTCCTTTTCCTTTTTCTTTTGCGGGTGGAACGGCAGACAACACGAGGACCGCAGCAGCCTCCCCTATCGAGGAGCGTTTGCGGTCCGGTTAAAATCCGGCCGGAGCGCTGAGCTCCGGCCGGAAATTCATTAGAAGGTCAGACCGCCTTCGCGGGCTGCATCTGCCAGGGCCTTGATACGGCCGTGATAGATGAAGGCGCCACGGTCGAATACGACTTCCTTGACACCAGCCTTGGAGGCGCGCTCGGCGACGAGCTTGCCAACGGCGGCAGCTGCCGCGGTGTCAGCACCGGTCTTCAGAGAACCGCGCAGGTCCTTATCGAGCGTCGAGGCAGCCGCGAGGGTCTTGCCGGCAACATCGTCGATAACCTGAACGTAGATGTTCTTCGAGGAGCGATGAACCGACAGGCGCGGACGGCCATTGGCCACCGACTTGAGATGACGGCGCACGCGGTTGGCACGACGTGCAAGTGCTTCTTTCCTGCTAGCCATTTCGCGTGATCCTTACTTCTTCTTGCCTTCTTTGCGAACGATACGTTCGCCGGCATACTTGACGCCCTTGCCCTTGTAAGGCTCAGGACCGCGGTATTCGCGGATTTCAGCGGCGACCTGGCCGACCTGCTGCTTATTGATGCCAGTGACAACAATTTCAGTAGGCTTCGGCACAGCGATCGTGATGCCGACCGGCGGCTCATAAACCACGTCGTGGCTGAAACCGAGAGCGAGCTGCAGGTTCTTGCCCTGGAGCGACGCGCGGTAACCAACGCCGTTGATTTCGAGCTTGCGCTCGTAGCCGTCCTTAACACCCGTGAAGATGTTCTCGATCATCGTGCGGGACATGCCCCACTTCGAACGAGCATCCTTCGACTGCGTGAGCGGCGTCACGACAACCGCATTGTTTTCGAGCTTAACGCCGACTTCGTCGTTTGCGACGAAGAACAGCTCGCCCTTCGGGCCCTTTGCAGTAACCTTCTGGCCTTCGACCGTAGCCGTAATCCCAGCAGGAATCTGAACGGGCTTCTTACCGATACGAGACATTTTTATATCCTGTCTGTTCGCTATGGAGATCGATGCTCGGTATTAGAATACCGAGCAAAGAACCTCGCCACCAACGTTCTGTTCGCGAGCCTGGTGATCAGCCATCACACCCTTCGGAGTCGAAAGGATGGTGATGCCGAGACCGTTCGCGACCTGCGGAATGGACTTGACCGAGACATAAACCCGGCGGCCCGGCTTGGACACACGGCCGATCTCACGGATCACCGATGCGCCTTCGTAGTACTTCAGCTCGATGTTGATTTCAGACTTGCCATTGCCGAAATCGACAAGAGCGTAGCCACGGATGTAGCCTTCAGCCTGGAGAACATCGAGAACACGTGCACGGAGCTTCGAAGCAGGCGTCGAGACCGACGACTTGCGGCGGGAAGCGCCGTTACGGATGCGGGTGAGCATATCGCCCAACGGATCAGTCATTGTCATCTAACCTGCTCCTTACCAGCTGGACTTGACGATGCCCGGCACCTTGCCGAGATTGCCGAGTTCACGCAGCGCGATACGCGACATGCGCAGTTTGCGGTAGTATGCGCGCGGACGGCCCGATACTTCACAACGGTTGCGAATACGGGTCTTCGATCCATCGCGCGGCAGGGATGCCAGCTTGATCGAGGCCTTGAACCGGTCTTCGATCGGAAGAGCCTGGTTCATGATGATCGCCTTCAACTCGGCGCGCTTAGCGGCCTGGTTGGCGACCGTAATACGGCGGCGCTTGTTCTTTTCAACTGCGCTGGTCTTCGCCATGTGTGGTTCCTTTTCTACGCTCGTCGTTACGGTTACTGACGGAACGGGAAGTTGAACTCTGTGAGCAGAGCCCGTGCTTCGTCGTCCTTGGTGGCCGTCGTGCAAACGATGATGTCCATGCCCCACATCTGATCAACCTTGTCGTAGTTGATCTCAGGGAACACAATGTGCTCCTTGATGCCCATGGCGAAGTTGCCACGGCCGTCAAAGCTCTTCGGGTTCAGGCCGCGGAAGTCGCGAACGCGCGGAAGCGCGATGTTCACGAGACGGTCCAGGAACTCGTACATGCGAGCGCCGCGCAGGGTAACCTTTGCGCCGATCGGCATATCTTCGCGGACCTTGAAGCCAGCGATGGAGTTGCGTGCACGGGTGATGACCGGCTTCTGACCAGCGATAGCGGCCAGGTCAGCTGCGGCAACAGTCGGCTTCTTCGAATCAGCCGTTGCTTCACCAACACCCATGTTGATTACGATCTTGTCGAGCTTCGGAATCATCATCTCGTTGGCGTAGGAGAACTTCTCCTGCATCGCCGCACGGATGCGCTCGACATATTCCTTCTTGAGCCGCGGCTCGTACTTTGCCTGAGCCATCAGATCACCTCACCGGAACGCTTGGCCACACGGACCTTCTTGCCGTCAACAACCTTGAAACCAACGCGGGTCGGCTTGCCGTCCTTGTCGATGATCGAGACGTTGGACAAGTGAACCGAGGCTTCCTTGCTGATGATGCCGGCTTCCTGCGTCTGCGTCTGGCGCTGGTGGCGCTTCACGACGTTGACGCCACGGACTACGGCGCGATCTTCCTTGGGCAGAACCTGAAGGACTTCGCCAGTGCGGCCCTTGTCCTTGCCTGCGAGCATGACGACCGTGTCGCCCTTACGAATCTTTTGCATCGTTCGTGCTCCTTACAGAACTTCTGGAGCGAGCGAGATGATCTTCATGTGGTTCTTGGCGCGAAGTTCGCGCGGAACCGGTCCGAAGATACGGGTGCCGATCGGCTCTTTCTTGTTGTCGATGAGGACTGCTGCATTGGTGTCGAAGCGGATGATGGAACCATCTACGCGACGGATTTCCTTGGCGGTGCGAACGACAACCGCCTTCATCACGTCACCCTTCTTCACGCGGCCGCGCGGAATAGCTTCCTTGATCGAAACGACGATAACGTCGCCGATCGAGGCATACTTGCGCTTAGAACCGCCCAGCACCTTGATGCACATGACACGACGTGCGCCGGAATTATCCGCCACGTCGAGGTTTGTTTGCATCTGAATCATATCAGGTCGCCTTCTTGTGTTTACCGGAATGGTTGGGCTGTCGCCCCCTACCCCGGCATATGAAAATTGTCAGCCGGCCGCTTGCCACGAGAGCAGGCGAAAACACGGCATTAGCTTGACTAGCGCGGGATCGATCGTGCCAGGGTGGTTTCCCAAACGGGACCTTCCGTGCGCTCAAAGCAAAAGAACGCTCGACGAACGAGCGTTCTGACGCTGCTTCATACAGAAATTTCCGCGAGACGCAAGGCCTCGCGAGAAATTCTTACTTTGCCTGGCCGGAAATGACCGTCCAGCACTTGTCCTTGGAGATCGGCGCGCATTCCTCGATGGATACGGTATCGCCAATCTTGTACTGATTGTTTTCGTCGTGGGCCTTGTACTTCTTGGAACGACGAACGGTCTTCTGCATCAGCGGATGAGCGAAACGACGCTCAACGCGGACAACTACAGTCTTCTCGTTCTTGTCGCCAACGACGACGCCCTGCAGGATGCGCTTCGGCATATTCTTAGGCCTTTGCTTCTGCCGCCTTCTGGCGGGCAATGGTTTTCACGCGGGCGATGTCCTTGCGAACTTCGTTGACGCGGGAGGACTTTTCGAGCTGACCGGTGGCCTTCTGGAAGCGCAGGTTGAACTGCTCCTTCTTCAGGTCGGCGAGCTTGTCCTTGAGCTGATCGGCCGTCAGGCCGCGAACTTCTTCGGCTTTCATGTGCCTTGCTCCTTACTCTGCAATGCGCTGTACGAAGCGCGTCTTGACCGAGAGCTTGGCAGAGCCGAGGCGAAGCGCTTCGCGAGCGATTTCTTCGCTGACGCCGTCGATCTCGAACATCATGCGGCCTGGCTTGACCTTGCATGCCCAATATTCAACAGAGCCCTTACCCTTACCCATACGGACTTCGGTCGGCTTTGCGGTTACCGGAACATCCGGGAACACGCGGATCCACACACGGCCAGCACGCTTCATGTAGCGCGTGATCGCGCGGCGGGCCGCTTCGATCTCGCGTGCATTTACGCGGTTTGGCTCCTGAGCCTTAAGGCCGAATTCACCGAAGGCGAGGTCGGAACCACCCTTGGCGACGCCCTTGATGCGGCCCTTAAATTGCTTGCGGTACTTGGTACGCTTTGGCTGCAACATTTTCTTATTCTCCGAACTTATCTGCCACCAACGCTATTAAGCGTTGTCGCGGCGACGATCGCGGTCACGGCTAGCCGGACCCTGAGCATCACCCTCGAGTGCGCGGCGCTCGGAGGCCATCGGATCGTGCTCAAGGATTTCGCCCTTGAAGATCCAAACCTTGATGCCGCAGATACCGAAAGCGGTTTCCGCTTCGGCTGTGCCGTAGTCGATGTCAGCGCGCAGCGTATGCAGCGGCACGCGACCTTCGCGGTACCATTCCGTACGAGCGATTTCAGCACCGCCGAGACGGCCCGCGCAGGTGATCTTGATGCCTTCGGCGCCAAGACGCATTGCGGACTGAACGGCGCGCTTCATGGCGCGACGGAAAGCAACACGACGCTCGAGCTGCTGAGCGATCGACTGAGCGACCAGTACAGCGTCGACTTCCGGCTTGCGAACTTCAACGATGTTGAGGTGCGTTTCGGAGTTCGTCATGTCCGACAGCTTCTTGCGGAGCTTGTCGATGTCTGCGCCCTTCTTGCCGATGATCAGGCCCGGACGAGCCGAGTGGATCGTGACGCGGCACTTCTTGTGCGGACGCTCGATAACCACCTTGGAGATACCAGCCTGCTTCAGTTCGCTCATGACGAACTTGCGCATCTTCAGGTCTTCGTGCAGCAGCTGACCGTATTCGGCATTGTCCGCGAACCAGCGGCTATCCCAGGTACGGTTGATGCCAAGACGGAAACCAATCGGATTGATTTTCTGACCCATTATGCGGCCTCCTCGGTGGCGGCTTCAACTTCGCGAACAACGATCGTGAGGTGCGCAAAGGGCTTTTCGATGCGCGATGCACGACCACGGCCACGAGCGTGGAAACGCTTCATGACGATCGACTTGCCAACGTAAGCTTCCGCTACGACCAGCGAGTCAACGTCGAGATCATGGTTGTTCTCGGCGTTTGCGATCGCAGATTCGAGCGTCTTCTTGACGGCGCCTGCGATGCGCTTGCGGGAGAATTCCAGCTCAGCGAGTGCGCGCTCGACCTTCTTGCCGCGGATAGCCGCGGCAACCAGGTTGAGCTTCTGTGGGCTGACGCGGAGCGTGCGGGCGACTGCTTGCGCCTCGTTGTCCTTCAGCCGGCGTTCGGCTTTTGCCTTGCCCATCGTTACTTCCTCTTTGCCTTCTTGTCCGCACCGTGACCGTAGTAGGTCCGGGTCGGAGAGAATTCACCGAATTTGTGACCGACCATGTCTTCATTGACGTTGACCGGAATATGCTTGCTGCCGTTGTAGACGCCGAAGGTGAGACCGACGAACTGGGGCAGGATCGTGGAGCGACGGCTCCAGATCTTGATTACTTCTGCACGTCCGCCTTCACGAACCTTCTCAGCCTTCTTGAGAAGATAGCCGTCAACGAACGGACCTTTCCATACTGAACGAGCCATTGGAGACTTCCTCTCTTACTTCTTACGCTGATGACGCGAGCGCATGATCATCTTGTCGGTCGACTTGTTCGACCGGGTGCGCTTGCCCTTGGTCGGCTTACCCCAAGGGGTAACCGGGTGACGACCACCGGAAGTGCGGCCTTCACCACCACCGTGCGGGTGGTCGACAGGGTTCATGACAACACCGCGGTTATGCGGACGCTTGCCGCGCCATACGGTACGACCGGCCTTGCCGTCGTTGATGTTGGCGTGGTCAGGGTTCGAAACCGCACCGATCGAAGCAAGGCAGGAGCCCGGCACGAGGCGCTGTTCGCCAGAGTTCAGACGAAGGATCGCGAGACCCGCATCGCGGCCTACGAGCTGTGCGTAGGAACCAGCGGAGCGAGCGATCTGACCGCCCTTGCCCGGCTTCATTTCCACGTTGTGGATGATGGAGCCAACCGGGATGTACTGCAGGGGCATGGTGTTGCCCGGCTTTACGTCCACAGCCTTTTCAGAGGCGATGACCTTGTCGCCGGCAGCAAGGCGCTGCGGAGCGATGATGTAGGCCTGTTCGCCGTCGGCGTAGGAGATGAGCGCGATGAACGCGGTACGGTTCGGGTCGTATTCGATACGCTCGACTGTGCCTTCAACTTCGAACTTGCGACGCTTGAAGTCGATCAGACGATACGTACGCTTGTGACCGCCGCCGATGAAGCGAGCCGTGATGCGACCGAGGTTGTTACGACCGCCGCTCTTGGTCAGACCCTGCGTCAGCGCCTTGACCGGCTTGCCCTTGTAGAGCGAAGAGCGGTCGACGATGACCAGCTGACGCTGGCTCGGGGTCGTAGGATTGAATGTTTTCAATGCCATGTTTTTATTCCTCAGAGACCGGTGGAGACGTCGATCGTCTGGCCTTCAGCCAAAGTCACGATTGCCTTCTTCACGTCCTTCTGCTTGCCGACAAAACCGCGGAAACGACGGGTCTTGCCCTTGCGGAGCAGAGTGTTGACGGCCGTGACCTTGACGCCGAAGAGCGCCTCGACTGCAGCCTTGATTTCCGGCTTCGACGCCGTCTTAGCGACGTTGAAAACAACCTGGTTGTTTTCCGATACCAGAGTGGACTTTTCGGTGATCGACGGCGAGACGATCACATCATAGTGGCGAAGATCGGTCACTTGAAACGCTCCTCTAGAGCTTCAACGGCAGCCTTGGAAAGCACGAGCTTGCCACGGCGCACGATGTCATAAACGTTGATGCCCTGGATCGGCAGAACATCGATGTTCGGGATGTTCTTGGCTGCGAGCTTGAAGTTGCCATCAAGTTCGGCGCCGCCGATGAAGAGAGCGTTGGTCAGGCCGAGCGTTGCGAAGGTCGAAGCCAGAGCCTTGGTCTTTGCTTCAGCAGCAACCAGGTTGTCGATGATGATGACATCATCAGACTTCAGCTTTGCCGACAGAGCCAGACGCAGGCCCAGAGCGCGAACCTTCTTCGGAAGGTCGTGTTCGTGGCTGCGAGCAACCGGGCCGTGAGCCTTACCACCGCCGCGGAACTGCGGAGCACGAGCCGAATGGTGACGAGCGCGGCCCGTACCCTTCTGCTTGTACATCTTGGCACCGGTGCGCCATACGTCGGCGCGGCCCTTAGCCTGGTGAGTGCCCTGCTGCTTCTTGGCAAGCTGCCAGCGGATTACGCGGGCGAGAATGTCTTCGCGGGGCTCGAGACCGAAAATCGCGTCAGAAAGAGAAACCTTCCCTGCGTCTTTTCCCTCGAGGGTCTTGACGTTGAATTCCATTGGTCTGGCTCCCTTACTTCGCGGCCGACTTGACGGCGTCGCGCACGATGATCCAGGCACCCTTGGAACCGGGTACTGCACCCTTGATCAGGATCAGACCACGATCTTCGTCGGTCGAAACCACTTCAAGGTTCTGAGTCGTTACGCGCGTCTGGCCCATGTGACCAGCCATCTTCTTGTTCTTGAAAACCTTGCCCGGGTCCTGGCGCGAGCCGGTCGAACCGTGCGAGCGGTGCGAAACCGACACACCGTGCGTGGCGCGCAGACCGCCGAAGCCGTGACGCTTCATGGCGCCGGCAAAGCCCTTACCAATCGTCGTGCCGGTGACATCGACGAGCTGACCGGTGGCGAAGTGGCCAGCCTTGAGCTCGGTGCCGACGTCAAGCAGGTTGTCTTCCGTGACACGGAATTCAGCGAGCTTGGCCTTCGGCTCGACGTTGGCAATAGCGAAATTGCCGCGCATCGCCTTGGACGTGTTCTTGACCTTCGCCGTGCCAGCACCAAGCTGAACTGCGGCGTAGCCGTTCTTTTCTACTGTGCGCTGGGCTACGACCTGGCAGCCTTCCATACGCAGTACTGTTACCGGAACATGTTCGCCGGCGTCGTTATAGACGCGGGTCATGCCGACCTTCTGTGCAATCACACCTGAACGCATCGGTTCAATCCTTCCAACTCAGCTCGAGCTAGGCTCAGAGCTTGATCTCAACATCGACACCAGCGGCGAGATCGAGCTTCATCAGCGCGTCTACCGTCTGCGGTGTCGGGTCAACGATGTCGAGGAGGCGCTTATGCGTGCGCATCTCGAACTGCTCGCGGCTCTTCTTGTCGATGTGTGGGGACCGGTTTACCGTAAACTTCTCGATGCGAGTCGGAAGCGGAACGGGGCCCCGGACGCTTGCGCCGGTGCGCTTCGCCGTCGACACGATCTCGCGCGTCGAAGCGTCGAGAATGCGGTGATCGAACGCCTTCAGGCGAATGCGGATATTTTGGCCGTTCATTCGACGTTATCCTTGTGTTTGTTACTTACGCGCCCTTGTTCAAGGCACGGGTTGTTTTCTTCCCTAAAGGCGGACCACCGGTTTCAAAGATCGAGAGGGACGTCGGAAACCGGCATCCCTATCCAGTCTTCAGGCCTTTCGGCCACCTTTATGTTAGCTTCAGTCTGCCGCTTCGAAACAACGAAGCAGCGCGCAAACAGCGCTTGCGCGCCATGTGCCGTATTTCTTTGTAATAAGCAAGCGGCTAAAGCCACTTGCTTCATAATAATGTCATCGAAGCGGCCGTCTCTTTCGAGACGGCCGATCTCAATGATTACTCGATGATCGAGGCAACGATGCCAGCGCCGACGGTACGGCCGCCTTCGCGGATAGCGAAGCGCAGCTTTTCTTCCATCGCGATCGGAACGATCAGCTCAACGGCAACCGTGACGTTGTCGCCAGGCATAACCATTTCCGTGCCTTCCGGCAGCGAAACGATGCCGGTAACGTCGGTCGTGCGGAAGTAGAACTGCGGACGGTAGTTGGTGAAGAACGGCGTATGACGGCCGCCTTCTTCCTTCGTCAGGATGTAGGCTTCAGCCATGAACTTCTTGTGCGGCTTGACAGAGCCCGGCTTGCACAGGATCTGACCACGCTCAACGCCGTCACGGTTAACACCGCGAACCAGAGCACCGATGTTGTCGCCAGCCTGGCCCTGATCGAGCAGCTTGCGGAACATTTCAACGCCGGTAACCGTCGTCTTCGAGGTAGCGCGGATGCCGACGATTTCGACTTCTTCACCAACCTTGACGATGCCGCGCTCGACGCGACCGGTCACAACCGTACCACGACCCGAGATCGAGAACACGTCTTCGATCGGCATCAGGAACGGCTGGTCGATCGGACGCTCAGGCGTCGGGATGTAGGCGTCGACAGCGGCCATCAGTTCGCGAACGGCGTCTTCGCCGATCTTCTTGTCCGAATCGTTGAGAGCGGCCAGAGCCGAACCCTTGACGACAGGAACGTCGTCGCCCGGGAAGTCGTAGGACGACAGAAGTTCGCGAACTTCCATCTCGACGAGCTCGAGCAGTTCCGCGTCGTCGACCTGGTCGACCTTGTTGAGGAACACGACCAGAGCCGGAACGCCAACCTGACGAGCGAGCAGGATGTGCTCACGGGTCTGCGGCATCGGGCCGTCAGCAGCCGAGCAAACCAGGATCGCGCCGTCCATCTGTGCGGCACCGGTGATCATGTTCTTGACGTAGTCGGCGTGGCCGGGGCAATCAACGTGGGCATAGTGACGGTTGGCCGTCTCGTACTCGACGTGTGCCGTCGAGATGGTGATGCCGCGTGCCTTTTCTTCCGGAGCAGCGTCGATCTGGTCGTACGCCTTGAACTCGCCGAAGTACTTCGTGATCGCTGCCGTCAGAGACGTCTTGCCGTGGTCAACGTGGCCGATCGTGCCGATGTTAACGTGCGGCTTGTTGCGCTCAAACTTACTCTTTGCCATTT